>CAZIXH010000177.1:0-5227 GCA_964543055.1 uncultured bacterium | reverse complement strand
GTACAGGACAATGGCAGCGGCATCGCCCCCGAGGTGCTGCCCAAGATTTTCGAACCGCTTTTCACCACCAAACCCATCGGTAAGGGCACCGGGCTGGGCCTTCCCATCATCCAGGACATCGTGCGAGGCCATTTTGGGGGCCAGATGGATCTGCAAACCGCCGTCGGGCAAGGCACCACCTTTACCCTGCGCTTCCCCCTCGAGCCCAGGCCACCCCAGCACCCCACTCTGGCTTGAAGGGATATTGCCGAAAAGGCTGGGCCGTTTTTAGCAGCAGCCCAAGCAGCACTGTTTTTCTCCTGAATGAAGCCGCAGACCGCCCCACCGCACAAAATCATGCTTTGGAAGAAGCTGGCAATTACACAGTTGTGTAGATGCCTGTACATTTTCACTGGAATCCAGGAAGTCATTGCGAGCATCCGCAGGATGCGAAGCAATCTAGATCGCCCAACCCAGTCGGTAGTTTGGCAAACTTCTTCTGGATTGCTTCGTCAGCCTTTGGCCTCCTCGCAAAGACGGCGGTTCGCTTGAGAGACGGGTTGGTGAGCCTTCTTGCCGACTTTCCCTTTAGGCTGTGCGGCTACCTTTACGACGCTCTAATATGTTTCAAACCGTTCCCAGCTTTACCTCGTCCGCCAGATTGAGTTCGTCTTCCTCTTCCATCTTTTGAGCTTTTCTGCCCCTGCCAGGCTTACGGTCCAGCTTGCGCACTTCCTCGATAAAGTTTTCCAGGCTGTCGAACTCGCGGTAGACCGAAGCGAAGCGAATGTAGGCCACCGGATCCAGTTCTTTTAAGAATGCCAGGGAGCGCAGCCCGATTTCCTCGGAGGTAATCTCCATTTCCTTGACGGTATCCTCAAAGCCAAAGGCAAACTCCTGCAAGACTTCGGGGTCAATGGGGCGCTTTTGGGCGGCCAGGCTCAGGCCGCGCAGCAGTTTGTTGGGGTCAAAGGTCTCTTTGCGCCCCGAACGCTTGACCACCAGCAAGGGCTCTACCTGGGCCCGCTCGTAGGTAGTAAAGCGGCGTTTGCAGGCGGGGCACTCCCGGCGGCGGCGAATGACCGAGCCCTCGTCGGAAGGACGAGAATCCAGCACGCGGCTATCGGGGTTTCCACAAAACGGGCAGTTCATAGCTGTGTCGAGCGTCGAGGGCCCCAAGTCAAGAGCCAAAGAACACCTCTTGATCCTGGACCCCCAATCCTGAACCCTTTCACGGTAGCTCCCTCAGCAAATCGTAGATTTCCGGCTGGTGCGGCGGCTCAGGGAGCAAAACCTCTAAAAGCTGGCCCCGTACCCCTTCCGAGACCATCGAGCCCAGGGCCACGGCCACCCGCACCAGGGGTCGGTCGTGCTCCTCGCCGACCGGATCGCGGCTGGGGATGACTCCATTGACCCGTACGTTGGTGGGGAAGATGCGGGTGGCCCCTTCAATCAAGCCGGCCACCGCCCCGCGAATCGCCGCGACATGGGGCTGCTCACGTTGCAAGGGGGGCAGTACCAGGGTCACGAAGCCCCCGCCGCTCAGGTAGCGCAGGCCCTGCTGCAACACATAAAGGCTGGACTTCACGTCGGCGTTGAGCAGGTCGTACCACTCCCCCTCCAGGAGCTCCACAAAGGGGGTTTTGCTCTCGGCGCTGGTAACATGCACAATCCCGTCGAGCATCCCGAACAACTCTTCGATTTTCTCGAAGGTGTTCATCACGTCGAGCACCACCGACATATCCCCCCGGATGGGAATGGCAGTAGCCCCCAACTGCTCAACCTCGGAAGCAATCGCGGTGGCCATTTCCACATCGGGGTCTACGGTGATGACCGTGGCCCCATTGCGGGCATAGGAGCGGGCCACCGAACGCCCAAAGCCCCGCCCGGCCCCCGTCACCATGACGATACGCTGCTCCAGACCCAACAAATCTCGTGAAAATTCGACCATTGAACCCCATCATAGCGCAAAAAGCCGTGTGGGGCGTAATGACGGAAACGCTGGGGTGCTTTCCCCTCTCATCAGTCAGCCGCCTGGGAAACCCGCATAGCCTCATCCAGCCCCTGGGTTCTGAGGAATACCTCCACCAGGTGACGATCGAGGTGGCCGCCATGAACGCTGCGCCATAGCTCCTGGGCTGCCATTTCCGGGGGCATGGCGGCCTTGTAAGGCCGCTCCGAGCACAGCGCATCGAACACATCGCAGATGGCAAAAATGCGGGCCGATAGGGGAATATGTTCAGCTGCCAGGCCATCCGGGTAGCCGCGGCCATCCCAGCGCTCGTGGTGGTGGCGTACTACCTGGCGGGCCGCCGGCGGTACAAAAGGCAGGTTGCGTACCAGGTTATCACCCAGGGGAGCATGGGTTTTCATGGTACTGAACTCTTCCGGAGTGAGTTTGCCCGGCTTCAGCAGGATGGCATCAGGGATGGTGAGCTTACCCACATCGTGCAGATAGGCTCCCCAGCGCAAATCGCGCAACTCGGTCTCGCTCATGCCCAGTGCGCGGCCCAACTGCTCGGCCAGGGCCGCTACCCGGTCGGTGTGGCCGGCGGTCTCGCGGTCGCGGGCCTCGAGGGCCAGACCGATGGCCCGCAAGGCTCCGTCGTAGGCGGCCTCGAGCTGCCGGGTGCGCTCCAGCCGCAGCAGCAAAGCCCCCAGGATTTGCGCCGCCCCTTCCAGCAGACGGTTTTCCGAGGCATTCCAGCCCTGGCTGGGCTTGTATCGGTACAGCGCCATCCCGGCCTGGAGTTCCGTTTCGTTGACCACCCCAATCATGTAGAGCCCGTGGATACCGGCTGCCGTGAAGGCCTGCAGCTCTGGGTGGGATTCCGTATGGCCCCACTGGAAGGGCTTACCGGGGGCTATCTGCTGCACCACCGGGTGGTTGAGGGGCAGGTGCTTTTCCAGCAGCCTTGCAATATCCGAATGCACATCTCCGGCAACGGCCCTGGTATGGAAAGCCTCGCCCTCGAGTACCCCCAGAGCCACACAATCGGCGTGACCCATCTGGCGGATTTTCTCCAGCGCCAAAGGTAAAAGCGAAGCATCGTTACCTCCCAGCATCTGGGAAAGCTCTAGGAGGGCGGTTTTTTCGGCAATCTCGGCCTCGAGGTTCTCGTTGGCTCGCACCCGCTCGAGGGTATTGGCGGCAATGTTGCTGATCACCTGCATCAAGCGCATGTCCCGGTCAAAGAAGGTGCCCGCCCCATTGCGGGCGGAGATTAAGACCCCCAGGGGATGCCCTTTGGAGCTGAACAGGGGCATCACAATCTCTGAGTAGGGCGGACGGGACGTTTTGAAGCGCCCGAAGGCCCGCTTGTCGAGGTGGGCCTGCTGGCTCCAGATCGGCGCTCGGGTTTCCACCGCTGCCCAGCTAAAACCCTGGCCCTGGGGTACTGGCATATCTTTGATCTCCAGGAAAAAACCTGCTGCTGCATAACAGCGCATGTGCTGGCCGTCGGGTTCAATCAGAAGCAGGGCAGCGTGCTCCGAGTTCATCAGGCGGATGGTCTCGCGCACCAGGCGTTTGGTAATCTCGCCGGTGCCCTTGAGGCCCCGCAAGGCCGCGCTCAGGGCCTCGATCACTTCAAACTCGTGGATGCGCGCCTCGAGCTCGGCCTGCTGACGGTGGGCCGCCAGCAACACCGTTACCTGCAACGCATACTGGCGGGCCACCTCCACCGATTGCTCGCTAAAAGCCCGGTCCCGAAAGGCATCCAGGTTGATCTCGGCCACCACCTCACCCCCCAGCAGGATGGGCATGCACAGGGTGGAGCGGATCCGGCTGACCATGTTAGCGCTGGCCTGATCGAGTTGCTTAGCTAGTAGCTCGTTTTCCTGGTGAGCGGCCAGGGTGCGCTGGATGTCGGCGTGGTTGGCAATGCGGGGCTGGCCCTGCCGCCAGGCCACCGGGTTGCCGTGCCAGGCCATGGTTTCTGCCTCGCTGCTCCGCACCCCCAGGATGCCCTCGCCAAAACCCTGCTGGGCCACAAAGACAAAATCGGAACCCTGGCGCAAGCGGATGCTGCCAGCCTGCGCGCCCGGCACCACCCGCACCGCCGATTCCAGCAGGCGGGGCCAGAGCTCCTCTTCAGAACCCTGGGCCAGGGCTTCTACAGTACTCAATAGCGCCGTGTAGGCCGTTTCGATGGGCCTGGTTTGCATCTGCCGACGAGACCACTCGAGGTACAGCCCCAGCAGGGGCCCGGTCAATACCGCCTGTAACAAGAAGCTGGCGACCAGTTCTCCCAGCCCCTCGCGGGCCAACAGGAATAAGAGACCGATATTAAGCAGGCTCAAAACCACCAGCACCGCCACCAACGCCTGGATGCGGTTTCGCACCACCAGCCTGGGATAAAGCCACCAGGCCACCATCCCCCCCAGCAGCAGGGCTAACCCCTGCGCCCCCATGCGGACGTTGACAGTGCTTGTGGTCTGCGCCACCTGGACAACCGGTACATCCAGCAAACGCACCAAGTTGTGTAGACCCAGGGCCAGCAGGTTGATCAGCAGCAAGCCCGCCAGGGTGCTCCGCCAGCGTTTTTCGCCATCGAGCAAAGAGAGCAGCAAAAGCCCCACCTGCAACGCGAACAACAGGCCAAAATAAAGCCCCAGCACATCCACAAAAAAAGCGCTCGACAATGCTATGAGGCCAATGGCCGAGGCCAGCATGGTGAATGGCGTCATTCCCCAGCGCTCCCGACCACTATGCGCTGCCATCAGCAGGGTCGTGACAATTACCGAGATGAAGGCCCCAACCAGTTCCACAACACCTTGAGATTAACGTGAAACCAATCCGTACAACGGATATTTGCACCAATTTTGCGAGGAAAGCGTTACGGAAGTAAGGTCGGGCCAAGCAATCATCGAGGGGGGATGCAGAAGACATTCATCACCCGGAACCCGGTTCCCCAACCCCTGAGCCCTTCCCCTGTGGGAGGACAAAAATCCAATCCGTCTTGCAGGGCTTGTGTGCCATGTGCTACACTCCCAGGAGTTGAACAAGCACCGCGAAGGAGGTGAAGCCATGATGACGATCTCCCACTTTCTGTCTGCCCTTGGAGTCACATCCGTGGTTTGCCGCCGAGCGGTTACGTTAATGCCATAAGCGCCAACGTATACCCAAGCTGGGGGCAAACCTAAAGCCCCCAGCTTTCTTATGGTCTTGCGAAAGGAGTGTGCGATGGGAATGATGCAAAATCCAACCCCTTATCTATCCGATCCCAAGCCCCCCTTTACTGGTATT
>CAZIXH010000176.1:0-3223 GCA_964543055.1 uncultured bacterium | reverse complement strand
TTATAGCCTTTTGGGGGTTGGGTCTGGCCTGGTTTTACCACAAGCGGAGTTTCGGGAGGGTTTGGCACTCCCTCGGGATTCTGATTAAGGGGCAGGTTCCGGAGACAGTTGTCCCAACATTGGAGTTACTTTTTTTGTCTTGCCCCCATGTCCCACCGCCACCATTACAAACCCGGCCCGGCAGGCCAGGGGGCGCTCCTAGCGTTCCATCGGCTCCACCCACATCTCCACCTCGAGCCGCATGGAGCTTCTGCCCACCGCCTTGACCGAGGCCACCAGCTCCACGATCGAGCCCTGGGGCACCGGGTGACGGAAGTCCATGGCGTCGGCATGAACCGTGACCACCTTGGCCCGGGCGTGCCGGGTGGCGGCCACAAAGGCCGCCTCGTCCATCCAGGCCATGGCCGTGCCGCCAAAAAGGCTGCCATAGTGGTTGCAGTCGCCAGGGCGCACCAGGTGTACAGTGCGGGTCTCCTTCATGGCTGCCCCCGCCGGGCCTGGGCCCGGGCCTCGCGGTAGAGGATGTAGGCCCTGGCCACCTGAGAATTGATCTCCATCAAGCCCTCCTCTACCCGGTCTTGAATGGCCTCTACCGAGAGGCTTTCTTGCTGGGCCTGGCGCTTGATGGGTTCAAGGATGTGCCGCTCGAGGCGCGAGAGGTCCAGGGTCACACCGGTAGCCCTGGCGGCCTTCTGCACTGCCCGCACGATGCGCAGCTCGTCAAAGGGCACGCTGCGTCCGTCGCGCTTGAGCACCGGCCGGAGGTCGGGGGTGGCCTCGGGAAAGTAGAAGTCCAGATCGGAGAGGGGCTCTACACGGGTGGCCTTGATGTAGCCGTTGCCCTTGGTGGAGAAGAAGTCATGGTGCTTGGTCTCGGTACGCAGGCCGGCCAGCACCACCGGGTTCACCGCCTGGGCCTCCACCTGGAAAAAAGGCTCCAGGCCCAGGTTCATCAGGGCCTTGTCGGCGTTGTAGCGGGAGAAGGTGCGCACCGCCTCCTCCAGCCCAATCTCGCGGTAGAGGGCTTCGGTGTAGCGGGCCTCGAGGGCCTCGAGCCGCTCCAGCAGCCGCAGCACCTCGCCCTGGGCCTGGGCTTGTTCCCTCTCCCCCATTCGGTTCAGGAGATCCTGAGCCAGCAGGCCCACGTAGACCCCGTGGATGGCCTCGTCCCGGATGATCAGACTGATGATCTCGCCGGAGCTGGTCAGGCGGCCCTGCCCGGCCAGGTAGAGCGGGTAGAAGAACCCCGAGTAGAAGAGGTAGGACTCGAGCAGCACGCTGGCGGCCATGGCCCGGTACAGGCTGGCCTCGTCCTGGACGTCGGTGTAGGCCTGGTGAATGAGGCCCAGCTTGGCCTGAAGCTCGGGTTGGTGGCGCACCCAGTCAAAAAGCTGTTCGATGCGCCCGCTGGTACACAGGGTGGAGAAGATGGAGCTGTAGCTCTTGGCGTGCATCTGCTCCATGGCCCCCATGAAGGAGAGCACCGCCTTGGCCTGAAGCCCCGGCACCCACTGCACCATCCGGGGCATCCCCACCCCGCCCTGGAGGGTGTCCAGCAGGGTCAGCCCGGCCAGAACCTCCTCGTAGGCCCGTTGCTCGGCCCTATTCAGGGTCGTCCAGGCCAGCTTGTCGTCGGCCAGGGGAATCTCCTCGTCCACCCAGAACTGCCGCACGTTCTGATCCCAGAACATCTTGCTGTAGGCATCCTCGAGCCGGTTCCAGTTGACCGCCCCGAAACCGGGCTGGAGGATTGATGGCATTTGAATCATGGGGTCTCCTTCACACCGCGCAGCTCACGCACTCCTCCACCGAGAGGTTCTTGGCGCGGGTGTAGTACAGGCTCTTGAGGCCCTTGCGCTCGGCGTAGACGTAAAGCCGGGCCAGCTCGCGGGTGCTGGTCTCGCTGGTCACGTAGAGCACCGTGCTGATGCCCTGGTCCACATGGGGCTGAATCTCGGCCACCAGGTCAATCAAACGGTACATGTTCATGTGGTAGGCCGACTTGTAGTACCAGTAGGTCTCCTCGGAGAGGAAGGGGACGGGGTAGTAGGTGGTGGCGTTGCCGTAGGTGCGGGTCTCCACCACCTCCACGATGGGCTGAATCGAAGGGGTGGCGTTTTGGATGTAGCTGATGCTGGCGGTAGGCGCAATGGCCAGCCGGTAGGCGTGGTAGAGGCCGTGTCTCTGCACCTCGGCCTGGAGCCGGGCCCAATCGGCGGGGCTGCGCAGCTCGAGGTGAGCCAAAAGTGCTTTCACCACATCGCTGCGGGGGCGGAAGTCCTCGGCCAGGTAGCGCTCGAAATACGCCCCGCTGGCGTACTCGGATAGCTCGAAGCCCTCGAAGCTGACCCCGCGCTCTCGAGCAATCTGCATGGAGCGCTCCAAGGAGTAAAAGTTCACCGCGGCAAAGAAACTGCGGACAAAATCGCGGGCTTCCTCCGACTCGTAGCGGATGCGGTTCTTGGCCAAAAACCCGTGCAGGTTCATGGCCCCCAGGCCCACCGCGTGGAAGGCCCGGTTGGCCTTGCGGGCCCCTGGAGCGTTCTTAATATCGGAGAGGTCGCTCACCGCGGTGAGCAGATCCATGGCGGTGTGCACGCTCTCCTGCAACTTCCCCGACTCCATCACGTTCACGATGTTCAGCGAGCCCAGGTTGCAGTTGATGTCGTAACCGATCTGGTCGGGCTCGCCGTAGTCACCGATGACCGAGGGGGTCTGGAGCTGGAAGATCTCGGTGCAGAGATTGGACATTTTGATCTGTCCCAGGCGCTTGAGGGGGTGTGCCTGGTTGGCGTTGCTCTTATAGATGATGTAGGGATAGCCCGACTCGAACTGGGTCTGGGCGATGCGGGTTAGCATGGCCCGGGCCGAGAGGGGGCGCTTCTTGACCGCAGGGTGGGCCACCAGCTCTTCGTAGCGCCGGTCTATGTCCATGTCGTCTAAGTGTTCCCCGAAAGCCTGGTAAACCGAGTAGGGGGCGAAGACATAGAAATCCACGCCGCGCTCGGCCAGCTCGAAGAACTTAGCGGGCACGATCAGGCCCAGCGAGAGGGTCTGAATGCGGCTTTTCTCGTCGGCGTTGATCTTTTTGGTATCCAGAAAGTCTTCCACGTCCCAATGGAAGATATTCAGGTAGACTGCCCCGGCCCCTTTGCGCTGGCCCATCTGGTCGGCGTAGTTGAAGGCGTCCTCCAGGAGCTTCATCACCGGCACCACACCCTTG
>CAZIXH010000175.1:0-3394 GCA_964543055.1 uncultured bacterium | reverse complement strand
CACTCGGCCCTCGAGACCGGCGGGGGCATCCGCCTCCTGACCCCTGGTGCGTCCGAGCTGCAAGAGGCCCTCTCGCAAGATGGTCTGACCCTGCACTTCCAGCCGGTCTTCAACCTGAGCGACCTCGAGCTCGTAGCGGTCGAGGCTCTGGCCCGCTGGCCCAAACCCAAGGGGCTGCACCAGGCCGGGGAGTTTCTGCCCCTGGCCGAACAGGTCGGCCTGATGAGCGCCCAGGATCGCTGGGCCCTCGACAAAGTGCTCGAGCAGGCCGCCCTCTGGAAGCCCTCCGGGGTCAACGCCCGCTTCAGCGTGAACATCTCCTCCGAAACCCTGGTAGACCCCAACTTCCCCACCGTCTTGCAGGAGATGTTCTCGGCCAAGCGCCTGCCCACCGACATCATCATCATCGAGCTGCGCGAGGAGGCCATCTTGAGCGACCTCGAGACCGCCAGCCGCAGCCTCGAGATCCTCAAGCACCTGGGGGTCTCCATCGCCCTCGACAACTTTGGCACCAACCCCCTCCCGCTCACCCAGCTCAAACGCCTGCCGCTCGACTGGATCAAGCTCAACCCGGCCCTCTCCTCCTCCGAGAACGCCCCCTTGGCCAAAGCGGCCATAGATATGGTGCATGCCGTCGGCACCAAAGCGGTGGCCAAGGGCTTAGAAGAGCAGTCCCAGCTCACCCGCATGAAGGAGCTGGGCGCCGACTACGGCCAGGGCCACATCCTGGGCTGGCCCGTCCCCGCCGAGGACCTGGGGGCCCTCCTGGTGTGGGGCATCGGCACCTGAACATCTGCTACCATTGACCCTGTGACCGAAGGTGCGGTGCTGGTACTGCGGCTGCTACTGTGGCTGCTGCCCGGCCTTCTGATGTTTCTGGCCGTGCGCGGTTTTCTGGCCGGGCGCCACCGCGTGGCTTTGGGCCTGTTGATAGGCGGGGTGCTGGCCGCCCTGCTGGTCAAGCCCTTTCCGGTGGGTTTTGCCTTCTGGCTGATTGGCGGGCTGGCCGGACTGGGCGGGGGGCGCAACCCCAGGTATGCCCGCGAGCTACGCGAGCGTATCGAAGAACAACAAAGGCGTTAGAGTTCTAAACCTGGCTTTTCTGGCCCCTATCAATCTTGCCAAAAGCCTATGGCCGAAGGCCGAAAGCACCCCCCCCATTGCTCCGACGCTCAAAGGTGACCCGGCGCCCGACCCGGGCATGGGGGCTCGCTATACTGAAGCATTATGGCACCGCAAGACAAAACCTCGCTTCTATCCCTGCCTCTCGAGGCACTCCCGGGCGAGGGCTACCGTGCGCGACAACTGGTGGGCTGGCTCTACCAGAAGGGTGCCCGGCAGTGGGACGAGATGACCGACCTGCCCAAAGCCCTCCGCAGCGAATGGGCCGAGCGCTTCCGCATCTCGGAGTTCGCCGAGGTAATGCCCTACCCAAGCCAGGACGGCTCGGTCAAGTACCTCTACACCCTGCTCGACGGCCAGAAAACCGAGGCCGTGTACATGCCCTACCCCAATCGCAAGACCATTTGCATCTCCAGCATGGTGGGCTGCCCGGCAGGCTGCACCTTCTGCGCGACCGGGAAGATGGGCTTTGGGCGCAACCTCACGGCGGCGGAGATTCTGGACCAGATTCTGTTGGCTGCCCACCACCAGGGCCACGCCCCCCTCGAGATTCGCAACGTGGTGCTGATGGGCATGGGCGAGCCGCTTTTGAATGTGGAGAACGTGTTTACGGCCATCGAACGTATGCTGCACTCCCAGGGGCTGGCCATGAGCCCACGCCGCATTACCCTTTCCACCGTGGGGATTCCACGGGGTATCTACAAACTGGCCGAGTCGGGGCTGGGGGTGCGCCTGGCCCTCTCGCTTCACGCCCCCGACGACGAAACCCGTCAGCAGATCATCCCCACCGCGCACCGCTACCGCATTGGCGAAATTATGGAAGCCGTGCGGCACTACTACGCCCACACGGGGCGCCGGGTCACGCTGGAATACACCCTGCTGAGGGGCGTCAACGACCATGATTGGCAGGCCCGCGCGCTGGCCGGGCTCTTCAAGGGCATGAGCGTCCACATGAACCTGATTCCCTGGAACCCCTGGGAGGGCGCCCCCCATCAGGGCACCCCCAAAGCGCAGATTCTCAAGTTCGCGGCTACCCTCGAGCAGCAGGGCATCCCTACCTCGGTGCGCTGGAGCCGGGGGCGGGATGTGGGGGCCGCCTGTGGGCAACTCGCCCTGAAACAACCTGCCTGAAAAATGTTGCAAGTCTCATGTCCCAGGCCCACCTACTTCGGGCTTTTGGCACCTCGAGGGAAGGTTGAAAAGAGCAAACCTTAGGTTTACTCCCCTAACGGCTTTCATGCAAAACCCATACAATGGGCGGCGGTATGAACCGAAACCTCATTCTCATCGCCGTTGCGGTGTTGGCTCTACTGGGCATAGGTGCCTATTTGCTATTGGGGCAACGCTCCGGTGGTCAGGCCAGCGTGGGTAACGGAACCCTTTGCGCCAACCAGCCCCCAGCTGCCACTGGCCTCTCCAACGAGGGCATTACCTCCCTCCGCATTGAAGACCTCAAGGAAGGCAGCGGCCCCCAGGCTATCACCTCCAACACCGTGCGGATGCAGTACATCGGGCGTTTGGTGGACGGCAAGCAGTTCGACACCTCCTGCCAGCCGGGCCGCACCCCCTTCGAGTTCACCCTGGGGGCCGGTCAGGTAATCCCCGGCTGGGACTCGGGCATTGTGGGAATGCGCGTTGGCGGTCAGCGCCGCCTGATTATCCCCGCCAACCTGGCCTATGGCGACCGCAGCCCCAGCCCGGACATTCCCCCCAACTCGGCGCTGATATTTGATGTGGAGCTCCTGGAAATCCGCAATTAATCGCAAGTCCACATAGAGCGGTTTTCTGAAAGAATACCGCAGCCCTTTGGAACCATTTCACAATGCCCCCCTGTGAGGGGCAGCGCACTGATGGCTCGTGGGTGCCGCCAAAAGCCTGTGGGCTTTTGGCCATCGGCCTGGGCTTTCGGCCCAAAAAGTGAACACTGCCCCACCCGACCCGCAGGTATACTGGTCAGGTGAGCTTGCCTGGGTCCTGGGCAAACCTTATACCAACTCTGCGCGTGAGCGGCGCTAAACGCGCCCCTCACTTGCCGCGCCAGGGGGCGCGTCCGAGGGACTTGTATATCGCTTTTGGGTCACTTCTGAGCAGATTTGGTATTAATTCCAACCTCCAACAACGAACCCTAATTTGGAGAAGCCGATGCGGTTTGTGGTGCTAAGTGGACAGAGCGGCGCCGGGCTCACCTCGGCGCGGATGGCCCTGGAAGACCTGGGCTACTTTTCGGTAGACAATATTCCGCCCCAGCTTTGGGGCGACCTGCTCAAAACCG
>CAZIXH010000174.1:0-17147 GCA_964543055.1 uncultured bacterium | reverse complement strand
GCCTCCTGGTATGGGCCGCGGTTTCATGGCCGCCGTACCGCCAACGGGGAGCGGTTCAACAAGTTTCACCTAACCGCCGCCCACCGCACCCTGCCCTTCAATACCCGTGTTCGGGTGACCAACTTGCGAAATGGCCGGAGTATTGTGGTGCGGATCAACGACCGCGGCCCTTATATCCGGGGCCGCATCATAGACCTCTCCTATGCCGCAGCACGACAACTGGGTATGCACCAGCACGGGGTTACTCAGGTAAAGGTGGAGGTTATCCGGTGAAATACGGTTTTCATGTGTCCATTGCGGGCAAGCTAGGTGTTGCAGGGGCTGCCGAGGAAGCCCATTTGCTCGGCCTGAGCGCCATTCAGATTTTTGCCAAAAGCCCGCGCAGCTGGAAAACCCGCAGCCTGAAAGCAGGAGAGATAGAGGGCTTTCGGGCCCGTAGGGAGAACCTGGGCGGCCTGCCCAGTGTTATTCACGCTTCTTATTTAGTCAACCTGGCCGCCGAGGGTGAGCTATGGGAAAAAAGTGTGTTCAGCCTGGCCGACGACCTGGCCAAAGCCCAGGTGCTGGGCATCGAGTACGTGGTGGTGCATCCGGGTTCGGGTCCCGCCGAAAAAGCCAGGGCGGGGGCTTTGAAGGCCCGCGAGCTGGCCGGACTGGGTAAAAATGGTCCCTGGCTGCTGCTCGAGAACACCGCAGGGGGCGGCGAAAAGCTGGGTGCCGGCCTGCACACCCTGGCCAAGTTGGTCGAGGGTACCCCGCTGGGGGTTTGCTTCGACACCTGCCATGCCTTTGCCGCCGGCTACAGCCTTGCAGAAGCCCTGGACGAGCTCGAGCAAACCGTCGGCCTGCACCGGGTTCCGGTCATCCACCTCAACGACTCGGTGGGCGAACAGGGTTCCCAGATAGACCACCACGCCAACCTGATGGAAGGCAAAATCGGCGAGGGGCTTATGGATTTTGTACTCGACCCCCGCCTCCAGGACAAGATTTTCATCATGGAAACCCCGCGCGGTACTCGAGAGGATGCCCACAACCTGCGGGTTTTGCGCGGGTGGCTGGGGTTGACCTAAAAGGGATGTTCCGCTAACGCTTGTTTATTGCTATAAAGGAGCACTCTTGAACCGGCCATAGACCATGGACTAAGAGCTATTGACCCTCGACCACACTACAAACCAAATAGTCCGAAGAACTGGGTACGCACCGTGCTCAGAAAGCTGCTCAGGGGTTGGCGGAACACCGTCAGCAACAACAACATGGCCACAATCGCGTAGGTGGGATTCATTTCCAGTCGCCAGATGTAAGGATGCCAGCGCAGGGGTAAAAAACTCTGCAAAATTTTGGAACCATCCAGGGGCGGGATGGGCAGGAGGTTAAAAACGGCCAGGGTCAGGTTGATGCTCGCCGCCACGGCTGCTGCTTGAGCCATGACCTGTGTCAAACCGCCAGGGTTTTGCATGTATCCCCCATCCAGCATCCAGCGCAAAAGTAGCGCCAGCAAGATAGCAATGAACAAGTTAATCACGATACCGGCAATGGAGACCACAAAGAGCCCCAGCCGGTAGCTGCGAAAATTGGGTGGGTAAATCGGAACAGGCTTAGCCCAACCAAAGCCCACCAGCAAAATCATCAACGAACCAATGGGGTCGAGGTGCTTTAGAGGGTTGAGGCTCACCCGGCCTTGCTCTTTGGCGGTTGGATCGCCCATCCAGAGCGCCGTGATGGCATGCCCCCACTCGTGCAGGGCCAGCGAAAGCATCAGTACTAACACCACCAGCACAAAGGCCAGCGGGTCACTTTGCAAAAGCGGCAACAGGCCCATCTACAATCCGATGGCGGCAAAAAGGCTGTTGAGCAAACCGCTAAGCCCCGCCCGGATGGCCGGCAGTATGCCACTCAGGTTCAGTACCAGAAAAATCAGGAAGAAGCCCACAAAGCCGTAGCTCTGAAGCTGATCCATAAAGCGCCGAGCCTCAGCACTGCCAATGGCGTAAACCACCCTGGCGCCATCCAGCGGGGGCACCGGGAACAAGAACACCGCCGCATGGCCAATCATGAGGGAACCAGCTACCTGCAGACCCAGGGCGATGCTCGAGGTGGCCGGGCCCACGCCCTCCAAAAGCCTACCAATGAGGATGTAGAAAAAAGCCGCCACAAAAAAACCCAGCGGCCCCATCAGTGCGGTCTGAGCACCCTTGGGGCCAAAGAGCCGCCAGGGCACCAGGCGGGGAAACCCAAAGCCAATCAAAGCCAGGAAAATGAGCCCCAGGCCATCCAGGTGCACCCTGGGCTCTGCGGTCAGAAAGCCATAGCGTCGAGGGTCGCCATCCCTGTAGCGGTCGGCCAAATAGGCTTGAAACAGGTTGTGCACAACCAGGCCAAAAGCGCCCGCCGCAAACGCGACCAGATAGGCCAGGGGGTCTCTACCAAGAAGCTCGAAGAAAAACATGTCGCTACCAGTTTACGGGTTTTGAGCCCGAAGATTGGCTGTCCAGACTCAGAGTGCGGGGTGAGTGGTTCTGACCAACTGCCTCAGTTTCAGCCTGGCAACTTTACTTGAAGCTCAACAACTTCCGAATCTCGTCCTTGAGAACGTTTCAGACCAGAACCAGTACGCCAAACAAGCCAACCCATCATTCCGACATACGCGTGGTCACAAAGTTGGTGTAAATGGCCCCCCGCTTGTAGAAGGCGTTGTCCATGACCTTGAGGTGGAAGGGTACGGTGGTCTTGACCCCAGGCCCCTCGATGACGGTCTCGGCCAGCGCCCGGCGCATCCGGGCAATGGCCTCCTCCCGGTTCTCACCATGCACAATGAGCTTGGCCACCAGGGAGTCGTAGTTAGGTGGGATGCTATAGCCTGCGTAGAGGTGCGAGTCCACGCGAACGCCGGTGCCGCCGGGGAAGTGGAGGGTTTCGATCTTGCCGATGCTAGGGCGGAAGTCTTTTTCGTAGTCTTCGGCGTTCAGGCGACACTCGATAGCGTGACCCCTGAGCTCGATGTCGCTTTGCTGAAGGGTAAAAGGCTCCCCCGCAGCTATTTTGATCTGGAGCTTCACCAGATCGAGGCCGGAAATCATCTCCGAGACGCAGTGCTCGACCTGGATGCGGGTGTTCATCTCCATAAAGTAAAAATTGCCGTCGGGGTCTACGATAAACTCGAGCGTCCCCGCACCCTGGTAGTTGACATACTTGGCGAGGCGCACCCCCGCCGCCAAAATCTCCTGGCGCAGGGACTCCTCGAGGCGGCTAGGCGCTTCCTCGATGAGCTTCTGGTTACGGCGCTGAATCGAGCAGTCGCGCTCCCCCACGTGTACCACGTGGCCTTTGCCATCCCCCATGACCTGGACTTCGACGTGACGGAACAGCTCGATGTACTTTTCCAGAATCAGGGAAGGGTCGGAAAAGTAATTTTGTGCTTCGACCTGGGCCTGGGCAAAGGCGGTCTTCATTTCCTCTGAAGAGCGCACCACCTTCTGGCCCCTGCCCCCACCCCCTGCACTGGCCTTGAGAAGTACCGGATAGCCGATTTTTTCGGCAGCCTCGAGGGCCTCCTCCACCGATTGCAACACACCCGTGCCCGGAACCGTAGGCACGTTGGACTTGGCGGCAATCTCCCGCCCCCCCGCCTTGGAGCCCAGGCTGTGCATGGATTCCGGGGTCGGGCCGATGAAAACAATTCCGTGATCCCGGCACATCTCGGCAAACTGGGGGTTTTCCGCCAGAAAGCCATAGCCGGGGTGAATGGCTTCGGCACCAGAAATAATGGCCGCAGACAGCAAATTGGGGATGTTCAGATAGCTCTGGGCCGAAGGGGGCGGCCCGATGCAGATGGCCTCATCGGCTAGCAAAACAGGCAGCGACTGGCTATCGGCTTCGCTGTGGGCCACCACCACTTTTACCCCCAGCTCTCGCGCAGCCCGCAATACCCGCAGGGCAATCTCACCTCGGTTGGCAACCATTATTTTCTTGAACATAAAGGGCTCTCCAGGCACGCTGGTAGCTCATAGCGGTAGTTGGCTATCAGCGCTTATGCAGGCTCGATCAAAAACAGGGTTTGGCCGTACTCGATGGGCTCCCCATTAGCAACTAGAATTTTTCGCACCACGCCCGAAACTTCACTTTCGATTTCGTTCATGAGCTTCATGGCCTCGATGATGCACAAGACCTGGCCTTTCCTGACAGTGTCACCTTCCTTGACAAAGGGTTCGGCATCCGGAGAGGGCGCACGGTAAAACGTACCCACAATGGGCGCTTTGACCTCAACGTATTTGCTGGTGTCTTCCTTGGGTGTTTCGGCCTTGGGCGCAGGGGCCGAAGCGGGCGCTGGCGCAGGCGCTACGGCTGGCGCGGCTGAGGTCGCTGCCGGAGCAGGGGTCACGGCTTGTGCAACCGGGGCCACCGCGGGGGGCTGGATGACTACTGGTGCCGGGGCCGCTACATACTGCACCTCGCCGCCTCGCTTGACCGTTAGTTTGTAATCAGGGGTCTCGAGGGTCAACTCGGACACCTCGTGTTCTTGTAGGGCTTGGAGGATGGACTTCAGTTCCTTTGCATTCATGACTGCCTCCGAAAGAGCTCTGAGCTATCGCTTCATTGACTGCCTATAGAAGTATAAGCCCCCAGAAGTTTTTTTCACTGCCTACAGGCGGGTGCGATTTTTCGTCGGTACTCGCAAAACCCCCATCAACCAGAAAGGGGTTGTTGTAAAGGCGAACGAGCCCCGCACTGGCTCGCTGGTGTTGAATTTGAACCCGACAACCAGCGGGGGCTCGTTTGATTCAGAATGCAGCTTGGCGGCCTGGCTCAGGCACGACCCAGGTACTCTCCGGTGCGGGTATCCACCCGAATGACCTCTCCGCTTTCAACAAAGAGCGGCACCTGCACCACCGCCCCGGTCTCGAGGGTAGCAGGCTTGGTGCCTCCCGAAACCGTATCCCCACGCACCCCTGGGGGGGTTTCGACGATTTTGAGCTCCACCGAAGCGGGCAGGGTAATGTCCAGGGGACGGCCATTGTACATGGCTCCCTGCACCGTCATCCCCTCTTTGAGGAACTTGGTGGCATCGGAAATATCCCGCGAGACATGGAATTGCTCGTAGGTTTCCAGATCCATGAATACCAGCTCCTCCCCTTCCGGATAAAGGTACTGGAGATCTTTGGTCTCGACGTAGATGTCCTCGAGCTTCTCACCCGAATTGAATGAGCGCTCTACCGTTGCTCCGGTCTCGAGGTTTTTGAACTTGGCGACCACTTTGGCGCCACCCCGCCCAATTTTCTGGTGTTGGTAGTCCACACACTGCCAGAGTGCCCCATCCATCTTGACTTTGGTTCCGTTCCGCAGGTCGGTAACGCTAATCATTTGCCCTCCTCGTACCCAAAGCAAGAGTGTACAGGATGAAGCTAGCAAAGAAAAGGTGAACCGATTTCTTGCGCCAGTGCAACGGTAAGTTGCTTTACAGGTCGGTTTAGACCCGGTGATTGCCCAAGTTTGCGATGTGCGTTCACCGGGGGACCTTCAGCATGGAACCGAATCTTTGTTACCTGACTGCTTTAAAGGTTTGCTATATGATTTACAGAACACGACGGTGATCAACCTCTTCTGCGATGTTACCGCCCATCTCAGCCCAAGGCATTTTCGCCAGATAGCTCTAAACTGGGCTGCGCTCTACCACATAGCCCAGCAAGCCGAGCTGCTCGAGTTCCGTGCGCATACGCTTCTGGTCTTCCTCACTCAGGTTTGCTAGAGGTAACCGGGCAGGCCCACAGTCCAGACCACGCCAGGCAAGCATGGCCTTGAAAGCAGGCAAGCCACCGTATTTGATACCCACCTGGATAAGCCTGCGTGCAGTGCGCTGATGGATTTGAGCTGTCTGAAAATCCCCTTTGGCAAAAGCCTCAGCCATGCGCTGGTACACCGATGGCCACAGGTTGTAGGTACTACCCACTGCGGAAGTGGCTCCAAGCATCATGGCCGAGAGCAGAATTTCGTCGCGGCCAAAGAAAATCTCATAGCGGTCCGGGTCGAACTCGAGGGCCGCTGCATAGTCCATCAGATCCTCGTGGGTGAACTTGATACCCCCCAGATTGGGAATTTGGGCGGCGGCAAGCTCGAGAAACGCCACCATCGAACCGCCTACCCCAGTCAGTACGGGGATATGGTAGTAATAAAACGGCAAACTGGGCGCTGCTGCTGCTACGTGAGCCATCGAAGCAACCAGTGCCTTTGTGGAGGCCGGTTTGAAGTAGTAAGGGGCCAGGGCCGAGACTGCGGTTGCACCACAGCGCTCTGCATGGGCAGCCAGGATTCGGGCTTCCTCGAGGCTGGCGTGCCCCACATGCACAATGACTTCGAGGTGATCTTTGGCAACCGCACACCACCGCTCGGTCAAGCGCAGGCGCTCGTCTGTGGTCAGCAGGGCGCTCTCGCCGGTGCTGCCGGCAATAAAAACCCCCCGCACCCCATCGTCCAGCAACTGCTCGGCATAAGCTTCAACCAGACCCAAATTCAGTGCCCCACTGGCATCGTAAGGGGAAAAAGTAGCGGCAATCAGGCTGAGGGATTTCATGGGGTCTCCTTAGGATTCGAGCTTTCGGGTTATAAACCTAAAACGGTGGCTATTACCGAAGTCAACCGCATAAGTTAGCGATTGCTACGAGCGGTTTTCTCTTCCGCTCCAGCACGTTGTTGGGGGTTGAAGGACTGTCGGGCCGTGATCTGCTGACACTCCAGCACAAAATCTTCTTTGCTGAGGGCGATTCCATAACGCTCCATAAGCCTAGGAACCCATTTGCTGCCCCAGCGCACATGCATGGTCTCATCAATGATGTCGTAGAGAATAGCTTGAGCCGAAGCCTGATCGCCATTGGCGAGGTGCTGCTGATAGGTCTCTCGTTTGTAGGCAAATGAATTCGCCTCGATGACCTCAGTAAGCACGCAGTAGCGCCGAGCCGGGTCGAGCATCTGCCGCCAGGCATAGTTGCCAACCATGTGCTGAAAATCGGCTGGGTGATAACCCAGCTCGGCCAGCCGGGTCTCCCCCAGCAGGGAGTGGCGTTCTTCATCCCAGCAGTGCCGGGCCAGGTCGTAGTAGAACTCCCAGGGCATGCCCTCGGCCTCCCAGAGGGTACTCCCCAAAGTTTCGGCGGCCTGCATTTCCTGAACATAGTTATTAAATTGCCAGACGACCTGCCCTAGCCGGTCACTCGGGTCGGGTTGAGGCATCCCGTCTAGGGTAGCCTTGAAACGGTTATCGCGTTTGGCCTCAGGAAAGGGCAGCAACAACCCGTATCCCGGTGGCGCAACGGGAAAGCTGCGCATCGGTTCATGACCCTCAATACCCCCAAGACTGACCAGCACTTGATCCGCATACTGCTGCCAGCGTTGCACGCCCCGGTTTTTCTCGCCGGAGTCGGCCAGCTCTTGCACTGTGGTCTCGGCCCAGCGTACCTGCTCTTCCAGTTCCACTGCCAATCGCTTGAGCACCGGGATGCTGGGGGCATCCTGAACCTGATGGGTATTTTGGATATAGTTGCGATAGGCGGCTGCAAGCTTGCGCTTGAGTATCAGGTAAACTGCTGCGATCATTTCATAGTCGTGCTGTGCAAACGCCAGAGCCCGCACCCCTTGACTTAAGCTGGCGAGTTCTCCATCGCTGTCGCGGTCTGGCTCAGGATAGCGCAACTCCCATAAGCGGGCACGAAGTTCTCTGGAATGCTGGGCGTCCTCCCACAGGTGCCCCGCCACACTGCGTTTGACCTCCCACTTGACCACCCCAGGCAACCACCCTCCCAACAGACGAGCGGTCTCGATCTCGAGGCGCTGGTAGCGCTTAAGCTGGCGAATATTGTTATCCGGAAGTGGCTGCATCTTTTCTCCTTGCTGATCATCCACTAGAACACCATCAGCTCCGGCACCGCTGCCAGGGCGGCCCGACGAAGGGCTGCTACATGGCTGGCGTCCACCGAACGGTAGGGCCAGCGCACCCGGGTACCAACCTGGCTCCACCCACCTACAGCTGCCAGAAGCTTGTCCAGGGCTACGTTTTGATGATGCGTCTTGAAGGGAAGGATAAACGTACTCATGAACTGCTGCAAGCGGCTTTCTGGGTTCAATGCACCCTCCAGATCGGTTTGCATCTGTACCCACCAGCGCTGGGCTCCTTTGGGGCTCAGGCAGGCCACATTGGAGTATGCCCCCGTCCCGACTCCGTAGGCGAATCCCGTGGCCAGATGATGCTCCGGCACAATAACCGAGAGCTTCTGCTTCACAGGTTTCATGGCTTGGTCCACTCCTCTCCTCCATCCGCTACCTTGATACCGACCAAGTGGGGAATAACGCTGTGTAAAAGGAGGAAATCCTCCGGCTGCAAAACTCGCTTGGCATGGGGCGGGTTGTAGAGCACCAGGCCAATCCCCCCTGCGGCCTCGGCATAGCCACCTAACGCTTCCTGCGCCTCTTCGTTGCTGGGCGGGAACCAGTCTGGCAGGATCACCTGGATGGCACCGGGCCTCAGCTGGATCGCTCGCTTGATCCGTTCCAGGGCAAGCTGGGCGCTGGGGTGGGCAGCCCCTACCTGGAAGGGCATTCCCGCTCGTTCGCAGCGCTCTGCCAGGGTCTGGTTGACTTGATCAAACTCGGCTTCCGTCTGGGTATAGAACTCTCCCGCCGAGCCGTTGGAGTAAATGCCGTCTACCTGGGCCTCTATGAGATAGTCAATCTCCTCCTCCAGCCGTGCAAAGTCAATGGACTGGTCGGCCTGGATGGGTAGCAACAAAGTGGCCCAGTTGCCGCGAATGTGGGTTGCGTCCAGAGGCTGCATGGCTATTGCTTGCTCCGGGGGTCAAAGGCATCCCGCAGGCCATCGCCGATAAAGTTGATCGCGAGTACGGTCAGGACAATGGCCACCCCTGCTGGCATCCACTCCCAGGGATAGCCTTCCAGGTAGCTGATGTTTCGGGCGACGTTAAGCATGTTGCCCCAGCTTGCAGTGGGAGGCTGCACTCCCAGCCCCAGGAAGGAAAGCCCGGCCTCGAGCAGAATCGCGCTAGCAATGCCCAGGGTGGCATAAACTATGAGCACATCGAAGGAGTTGGGCAAGGCATGTTTGAGGATGATGCGGCCATCACTAGCCCCCAGGGCCCTGGCTGCTGTCACGAACTCCTGCTCGCGCAGGGATAGCATCCTCGAGCGCACCAACCGGCACGGAATGGGTGAACCCAACAAACCCACAATCAGCATGGTCTGCACAATTCCTGGCCCCACGATTGCGGCCAGCGAGAGCAGAATTATGATGGCCGGGAAGGTCATCACCACATCCACCGCCCGCATGATGAGGGAATCCACCCAGCCGCCAAAGTGCCCTGCCACCGCCCCAAGCACCGTCCCGACCAGCAACGAGATCGTGACTGCTACCACCCCCACCATCAAGCTGATGCGCCCGGCGTAAAGCACGCGGGTCAAAACATCGCGCCCGGTGCGGTCGGTGCCCAGCCAGTGTTGGAGCGAGGGGGGTTGGCTACGTTCGCGCAGATTGACCCGGTTGGGGTCGTAAGGGCTTAGCACAGGGGCGAATACCGAGGCAAAAACAATCAGGCTGAGAATCACCACCCCCACCATGGCCAGGCGATGCCGGCGGAAACGTTTGAATATCTCGGCACTCGGGCTGCTGGGCTTGGTTTTGAGGGGAAGCGCGGGGTTGTCCATCAGTTGTACCGTATCCTTGGGTCAATAACTGCATAGAGTACGTCGGTAAGCAGGTTGGCTACCAGCACTGCCGAGGCCAGCACCAGGGTCAGGCCCATGATCAGGGGATAGTCCCTTGCTTCAACGGCATCGAGGTAGAGCGACCCCATGCCCGGCCAGGAGTAGATGCTCTCGATAAAAACAGCACCACCCAGCAGGTTGGCAAGGTTGGCCCCAATGATGGTCACCACCGGCAACAGCGCGTTGCGCAAGGTGTGTTTGTTGATAACCACCCGTTCGGAGAGGCCCTTGGAGCGGGCCGTGCGTACATAGTCTTGCGAGATGGCCTCGAGCATGGAGGCGCGGGTGTAGCGCATGATGATGGCAATATAGAAAAGCGACAGGATCAGGGCGGGCAAGATCAGGTGATGCAGCCGGTCAAGCAAGGGATTGGCCGCCCCCGGCTTCTCAAACCCCCCCGAGGGAAACCAGCCCAGGGTGAGGGAGAAGACGTATAGC
Organism: uncultured bacterium; assembly: GCA_964543055.1. GTDB lineage: Bacteria > Deinococcota > Deinococci > Deinococcales > Thermaceae > Meiothermus. Next base: position 6,947 of record CAZIXH010000174.1, on the reverse strand, counting down.
CCGATCAGTCCGGCCAGGAAGGCCGGTGTGGAGATCCCCAGAAAAGCCAGCAGCGTCAGCACGGAATCCAACAGGGTGTATTTGCGGGTGGCCGCCAGAATGCCCAGCCCAATGCCCAGGCTGATGCCCAACCCCATACCAGCAGCCATCAGCAGCAGGGTAGGGCCTACTCGGTTACCGATGGCCTGCGCGACCGGCTCATAGTTCTTGGCCCGCAGGCCCAGGTTGCCCTGCACGGCTTGGCGCAGCCAGAACCAGTAGCGAATTGCCGGAGGTTGATCCAGGCCCAAATCCTGACGAAGGCGTTCGCGTTGGGCCTCGGAGACAATCTGGTCAGGGGGCAGGTAGGCATCGAGGGGATCGCCTGGGGTGAACTGAAGCATGGTAAAGATCAGGATCGTCACCACCAGCAGGGTCGGGATGGCAATCAGGAGGCGTTGAATGACGTAGGGCAACACAGTCCTGGACCTTTTTACAGCCTTGAAGTGCCTGGGGCAGCTTCGGTAACCGGCCCGAGCCAAGTCTCCCTGAAGGAAACCATCGAGAGGGTCTCGGGGTCGAACATGTTGCCATTCCGCGCCCCGGCTTCGAACAAGCAATGCAGGTTGCCGTCGGGTGTGCGGGCCAGGTCGGAGTAGCCGGCCCAACCCAGCTCGAGCACCCCGGCTTCAACCCATCGGTTCCCCCCGTCGCGGCTTACATAGGCCACCAAGCGCTGCCGTAGCAAAGGGCTGGCGTGGGTAGCAGGGTTGGCCGGGTCGGGTGCGGTACGCCCATACCAGGGATGGGTCAAAACCGTTCGGGGCGACGGAGCCACATGCAACAGGGTGCCATCGGGCAGGGCCAACAAGCTGGCCATACAGACCGGCTCGAGCAAATCAGCAGCATAACCCGACTGCCATCCCGAACTCCCATCGGCGCTATACGCCAACCAGCGACGCTGCTGGGGTGATTCGTTCCGCACCGAAATTAGCACCCGCTCATCGGCTAGTTGGGCCACCGCCGCCTCACTGGGGTTTTTCACCCAGACCGAGTCCTGGCAAACCAGTTCGCCACGCTGCCAGCTCCGACCCCCATCGTCGCTATAGATGGTAGCGACCGCAGAAGGGCGGTGCATACGACCTCCGCTGGAAAGCCATAGTGGCACCAGGAGACGTCCGCTCGAGAGTTCGATACTGTGTCCCGGTCCACTAGCACAGACGTTCCAGGGGTATTCCGAAGCAAAACCCTGTACTACCTGGGTTAGTTCCACCGGAGCGCTGAAGGTCTGACCCTCATCCTGGCTGGTGCAATGAAAAAGTCGGGCAGAGTTGCGGGTGAAGAGCAGGTGAAGGGTTCCATCCCTACAGGCAATTGGTACGGCGTTATCGTGGGGGAATTGCCCGCCCCCTGCTAACACCCGCATCTCGCTCCAGGTAGCCCCCCCATCGGTGCTGCGGCGAAGCACCAGGTCGCTGGCGTCCCAATCGTCACCCATCCCATAGCGGGCCGCACAAAAAGCCAGCAGCACCCCGGACGGGGTGGCAACCAGCGCAGGAATGCGGAAGTTGTGATACCCGTGGGTGCCAGACTGGAATAGCGCTTGCCGTTTCATAGAGAAAAGCGTGTGGGCAGAGCAGGAGGAGTTGCCCTGCCCACCGAGGGGATTAGCGCAGCGTCCACTGCTCGGCAGCGTCGTAGTAACGTCCACCGCCCGGCGCAGGGGTCCAGATGAAGTTACTTACCCGCTTGGAGACCGCCCCAAAACGCTGGGAGATCCACATCGGGACAATCGGAAGCTGTTCGGCCAGCGCCGTGCAGATACCCTGGTAGGCCGTAGCACGACGGTTGGCTGAGGTCTCGGCGCGGCCCCTGGCAATCAGGGCATCAATGGCCGGACTGCTAAAGCCCCAACGGTTGCTGCCCCGGGGCGGCGCGGTATTGCTGTCAAAAAGGATGGTGGGGCCGTCCGGATCTGGGCCGTTGCCCTGCCCGGCGTACACCATGGCGAAGTTACCCGCAGCGGTGGTCTGGTTATAGCTGGGCACGTCCACCGCACGAATCCGAACTTCTACGCCCACATCGGCCAGCATTTGCTGAATGGCCACCATCACGTCGGCGGAAAGCTTGTCGGAGTAGTAGGTCAGAAACTCAATGGGCTGGCCCTTGATGGCATTCCAGTTGGCTTCTTGCAGCAATTGACGGGCGCGGGCCTGGTTGTAGGTGTTGCCATCCATACCCTTGGGTACGAAGCGGGGGTTGGTGTAGATACAGCCTGCTGGGTTTGCGGTGCCCCCAAACAGACTCTCCAGGATGGCCTTACGGTCAATGGCCCGCATGATGGCCTCGCGCACTTTAGGGTTCTGGAAGCGGGGGTCTCTGAGGTTAAAGCCAATATAGTTGACCACCTGCGATGGTCCGGCGATCACTTGAATGTTGGGGTCGTTGCGCAGAGCTGCGGCTTCATCGGCAGTGACGTAGGTGAACTGGATATCGCCTGAGCGGAGTGCCAGAACCGCACTGCCCGCCTCACGGAAATAGCGGTTCACCAGACGGTCGAGCTTGGGCTTGCCCCGCCAGTAGTCGGGGTTGGCTACCAGTTCTACAAATTGATCTGGCACCAGTCGGCTCCACTTGAAGGGGCCGGTGCCCACCGGGTTGGTACGCCACCAGTCCGAACGGGCCAGGTCTCTTGGAGCAATGTTTTGTAGCAGATGCCGGGGCAGCATGGGCACCAGGGTCAGGGTATCCAGCAAACTGGCGTTGGGGCTCTGGAGGTCCACGATTACGCGGTCGGTTCCCACCACCCGAACGTTGGTGATACCTGCCAGGCGCGACTGGAAAATTGAGCCGGTGTCGGGATTGCGAATGAGATCGAGGGTGAACTTGACATCGGCGGCGGTGAAGGGCTGGCCATCGTGCCACTTGACCCCGCTACGAACCACAAAGATGTACTGTTTGCCCTCATTGGCAATTGCCCAGCTCTGGGCCATTTCCCCTTGCAGCCGCTGAAAGTTTACATCATACAACACCAGTGGCATGAAGTATTTTTGCGTCCAGGTGAAACCTGCGGTTGCAGCCAGTGGGTTATAGACCCCTGGGGCGCCCCCTGGCCCCACATCAAAGCCCCCGGTAAGGGTTCCCTGGGCAAGACCCGTCCCCAGACCGAGTGCAAGGATGGCTGCCATTGTGGATTTGATCCAACTCTTCATACGACCTCCTCAACACCGATGCGTCATTGGCGCCAAGTTAAACTTCTAGCTCGTTGCAAGTCGTAGCATATCCACTTGTAGGATATGTGTCAAGGGAATATAGTGTTTATATAGACTGAGAGGCAACGATGGCTGGTAATCTTGGTCCCCTCGAGCGCATGCCTTCGCGACCTCAACTGGTTGCGGAGCGCATCAAGCGCTACATTGCTGAAAACCATTTGCAAGCAGGCGATCCGCTGCCCTCCGAGGTGCAACTGGCCCAACAACTGGGGGTCAGCCGTAACGCCGTACGAGAGGCTTCCAAGGCACTGGAATCAGTTGGCATCGTGGAAGTCCGCCATGGCAGCGGTTTGTTTGTGCGGGGCTTTTCACTCGAACCACTATTAGACAATCTGGCATATGGAATGCACGAGTTGCGCGACCTCGCCAACCTGCTCGAGGTACGCCGGGTACTGGAAACCGCTCTGATAGGGCGTGCCATGGAGTCGGCAACCCCAGACTGGATATCGGATCTGGAAGCAATTCTCGCACGGATGGAACAGAAAGCCAAACAGGGTCAGAACTTCCCCGAGGAGGATCGGGATTTTCACCACTGCCTGTTCAAGCGGCTGGAGAATCCGATCATCTCACGCTTGCTTGACATTTTCTGGCTGACCTTCAACCGCCTGCAATACCAGGGTGAAGCCGCTAAATCTGAACCGATGAAAACCTACCGCGACCACCGCGCCATTGTGCAAGCCATCAAGACAGGCAACGCCACCCAGGCCCAAGATGCTCTGCTGAAACATTATTCGGGCATCGAATCACGGCTTGGACAGGCAAGAAAGGCTTCGGAAAGCTAAGCTGGCAACCTAACCCGCCGCGCCCCGAACCACCAGAACAGGCGTAGAACAGTTGTGCAGCACTTTATCGGTGACGCTGCCCATCATGACGCGATCAATGCCTTTGCGTCCATGCGTTGCCATCACGACCAGATCATGATCCTTTGCAGCTTCCAAAATGGCGGGTACGGGGTGTTCCTCGACAATCACCGCACGGGTATGAACACCCTTCGATTCAGCTTCGGCTGAAATACGGCTCAGAATTTTCTGGGCTTCAGCTTTGAAGTCATTCATGAGCTTCTCGAAGTATTCGGGTGGCTGGGTAGCGTAACTCTGGAACGGTTCGTAAGGGCTCTCAATGGCATAGAGTATCGTCACCTCGCCCCCCGACATTTTGGCTAGATCCAATCCTTGCTCGAGGGCATCCTGGCTAAACTCGCTACCGTCTGTAGGAATCAGGATTTTTTTGAACATAAGTGCCTCCTCAGGGCGTATAGGTCAATGCCACACAAGGCTTTTGCTCTGTCCTATACCCTAAACCTGTAACCCAGGGGCTTGTGTCCCTCAGAAGAGATGCGCTAGCGACACCATGCCAGGTTTCTGAAGAGGTTTTGAATATGATAAAGCAAGCCCTCAGAAGGATAAATTCCACTCGGTAGGAGCAAATTAAGAAAGTCAAGGGTCATTTGCCCAGGTAGTGCATATGACCTTGGCCTCTTAACTTTCGCCCACACCATCGTCTTAACATTAGCAGTTGATCTTGACAAAGTAGTACAGCGTCGTAAAGGAGCCTATACATTCTGGCGGACGTTGGCCCGAGCGCTCGCCAACCAGTCTTTCAGGTGGCAGCCGTCATTGCGAGGAGGCCAAAGGCCGACGAAGCAATCCAGAACAAGTTCGCCAAACTGCCGGCTGTTAGGGCGATCTGGATTGCTTCGCATCCTGCGGATGCTCGCAATGACGAGAGCACTTCCTAAACTACCGTGACAATGTACAGATACCTATAAACGGTGTACTACCGGGAATCCAGTTGCCAATACATGAGCCCCTATGGTGCCCTGCGGATTGATTTTCACTCAAAGCAGATGATTGAAACAAAAGAACTGACCGCGGTTCTCTGTATTTTTGCCACTGTTCCCAGCAGAAAAAAACGAGTTCTGTATGGGTTCATTACCTTTGGGAAGTACAGGTTTCATTCGGCAAACCGCTCTAAAATACGTCCTCGGGCTTTTTCTCCATCTTGCCGGTAAGCCAGTAAATAATGCGTTCCGAGATATTCTCGAGGTGGTCTCCCAGGCGTTCGTAGCTACGAGCAACCCGACCCAGGGTGAGGGCCTTGGTGATGGTGCGGGGGTCTTCCATCATGTAGGTCAGAAGTTCGCGCGAGACTTCCTCGTATAGCCCGTCTATCTCGTCGTCACGGCGGAATATTTCTTTGGCAGCTTCGATGTCGCGCTCGGCAATGGCCTTGGAAACCAGGTCGAGCATCAGGGTCAGACGGCGGCCCATATCGGGCAGGGTGATGTAGTTTTTGAGCGGGGGCTCTTTGGCCAGCACGATTACGTCTTCGGCCACATGGGCGGCATAGTCGGCAGCCCGCTCGAGGTCGGTCAGGGCTTTGATGATGGTAAAGGCAAAACGCAGGTCTGAGGCCACCAGGCCCTGACGGGCCATGAGGGTAATGGTCTGGGCCTCGATTTCCAGCTCGAGGGCATCCACCTCAGCGTCCTGAGCGATGATTTCCTGGGCCAGCCGGGGGTCTTGCTCACTGAGCGCCCTGGCACTTTTATCTACCATATCGCGCACCAGCGAGATCATTCGAATGGTCTGTTCGGTCAGGCGGTTCAGTTCACGATCCAGGGTTTCGCGCATAGCCATACTCCATACCTCCAGTTTAAACGGGTGTTTGGGTTGCCAGAAGATTAAAGCCAGTACCTGCGTGACGTGGAAACGTCAGGCCAAAAGCATTACCGTTCTCGAGGGCGCGTCCATAAGCATTTCCGCCCCATCCTGCCGCCAGCCGCCGTACCAGGGCCAGCCCCAGACCCGTGCCGCGCACATTGGCGGCATGTACCCCGCGCTGGCCAGCCTGGAAGAGCTTCTCGAACTCTTCCAGGGGTTGGCCCTGATTGCGCACCTCGAGCCATACCCCATCGGCGTTTTGCCCGCTGACGACCATAATTTCAGCACCTGTCCCATACTTCAGGGCGTTATCCAGCAGGTTGAGCAGGGCCTGGTACACCGCATCGGGGTTGGCCCGAATGGTATGGGGGATTTGCCACTGAATCCAGGCCGATTTTTCGGCTAGCTGGGGGGCCAGGAAGCGCTCGAGGCGGCTTTGCAACTCCTCCAGGGCAAAAGTGCGCTCCTGCGAAGGGCGGCGGGTCAGGGGCAGGTCTTCAACCAGGCGGCGCAGGCGCTGGGTCTCCTGGTAGAGCATCTGCAAAGCTTCCTGAGCCTCCGGGCCCTTCAGGCCGCTTTGCAAAGCCTCCAGCAAGGAAAGCATCCCGGCTACGGGGGTGCGAAACTCGTGGGCCAGCATCCGGCTGGACTCCTCGAGGGCCTCGAGCCGGTTTTTCTCCTCGGTCTGATCCCACAAAAGCAGGATGCCGGGCACAGCTTTGGCCCACACGGTACGGTTGCGGGTCGGGATGGTGGTCTCGCCGCCCATACGCCAACGTGCCTCGAGTTTGTCGTCGCGCCAGGCCAGCAGCAACGGGCGGCCCAGCACCTTTTCCCTCTCGACACCCCGCAGTTCGGCGGCCACCGGGTTCATGTAAAGCACCACGTCTTCGGCAAAGACCAGCACCCCTTCGCCGGCTGCTTCCCAGGCATCTTGCAGGAGCGTGTTCATGGGGCTAGGGTCTGGGTGGAACCGGGCCGGGCCAGGGCTGGTTGCTGGGTACGCCTCACTCTCTGAAGCGATACCCTACAC
>CAZIXH010000173.1:0-2807 GCA_964543055.1 uncultured bacterium | reverse complement strand
CGCCCCCCACAACAAGAAAAACGACCAGGAAGAGCCTTACTTCGATGGCGAAAAAGTGCATACCAACCCCGAAATCAAGGCGGCCCTCGAGGCCTACCGCCAGGCGGGCCTGTTTGCCGCTACCCACGACTACGAGCTGGGCGGCATCCAGCTGCCCTACGTAATCTCCACCGCTTATGGGGCTTTTTTCAAGGCGTCCAACATCGCTACGGCCAGCTTTGCCTTGCTGACGGCGGGCAACGCCAACGTGCTGCGCAAGTACGGCTCGCCGTCCCAGCAGAAAAAATACCTGCTGCCCCAACTGGAGGGCCGGTTCTTTGGCACCATGTGCCTCTCCGAGCCCCACGCCGGTTCTTCGCTGACCGATATTCTTACCCGCGCCGAACCCCAGCCCGACGGCACCTACCGGCTCAACGGTTCCAAGATGTGGATTTCTGGGGGCGACCACGAGATTTCGGAGAACATCGTGCACCTGGTGCTGGCCAAGATTCCGGGCGGGCCCCCAGGGGTCAAGGGGATTTCGCTCTTCATCGTGCCCAAATACCGGGTAGAAGACGACGGCAGTCTGGGGCCGCGCAACGGGGTCAAACTGGCCGGTCTCAACCACAAGATGGGCTACCGGGGCATTCCCAACTGTTTGTTGAGCCTCGAGGACGCGGTGGGGGAGCTGGTGGGGGAGCCGCACCAGGGGCTTTCCTACATGTTCACCATGATGAACGAAGCCCGCATCGGGGTGGGCATGGGCGCCATGGCCCTGGCCTACACCGGCTATCTGCACGCCCTGGAGTATGCCCAGGGGCGCACCCAGGGCCGCCGCCTGAGCGACAAAAACCCGGCCAGCCCTGCGGTGCCCATCCTCCAGCACCCCGACGTGCGGCGCATGTTGCTGATGCAGAAAGCCTATGCCGAAGGCTCCTTGCACCTGTGCCTGTACGCCGCCCGGCTGGTAGACGAAGAGCGCACCGCCCCCACCCCAGAGGCCGCCCGGCAGGCCCACCTGCTACTGGAATTGCTCACCCCGGTGGTGAAGGGCTGGTCGAGCGAGCTAGGGCTGAAAGCCAACGAACTCGCCATTCAGGTACACGGCGGCTACGGCTACACCCGCGACTACAACGTCGAGCAGTTTTACCGCGACAACCGTCTGAATGCCATCCATGAGGGAACCAACGGGATTCAAGCGCTCGACTTGCTGGCCCGCAAGGTGGGGATGCATGGGGGGGAAGGTTTCAAGCTGTGGGTGAGGGAAATTGAGCGAACCATCGCCGAGAGCCGAGGGCCCCAGGCCGGGAGCGAGTTGCGGGAATTCGCCGATTCACTCGAGCAAGCCCTGAGCACCACCACCGAGGTGACGCAAGTCTTGTTGGGTATGGCGGCCCAGGGAGAGGTGGAGCGGGCCTTTGCCAACTCGTTTGCCTATCTGGAACTTTTCGGCACCGTGACACTAGCCTGGTTGTGGTTGCAGCAGGCGCAAAAATCGGTGGGCAAGGAGGGCGCTTTTTACCGCGGGAAGCTGGAAGCCACCCGATACTTTTATCGCTACGAGCTGGACAAGGTACCGCTGCTGGCGGCGCGGCTTCAGCGGCTAGACGATACATTTTTGTGCCCGGAGCAGGAGTGGCTGGTCGAAAGCTGAGCCCGTTCCGGCCCGTGTGGATGTTCCCGGTTGTGCTGCTTTAGTCCGCGCTGGAACACCGCAGAAAAAACTCGGCAATCTCTGCATCTTGGCGCTCCTCAACCCCGATTGAGCCTTTGTCCATTTTTCTGAGACGAATATGGTTTGGAATAGAGCTATGTGGCATTGGCTACTGGCAATGGGGGTGTTGGGTATGGTGGCCTACGCGCAGACCCCTCCCGCCTCGGGGGAAAGCCCGGTGATGCTCCCGGCGGGTAAGCTGGGCCTCGAGGTGGTGCAGGAGAATGGGGCCCTCACCTTCCGTAAGAATGGCCTCGAGTTCACCTACGTGGAAGGCATTGGCTGGACCCCACCCCTGGACGCAAGCCTGCCCCCGCCGCAGGGGACGCTCTTGCCTGCGGCTGTTCTCCGCGCGGTGGGCCTGGTAACCGCGCCGGAGGCGCGGGTACGCTTTTCCGCCGAGGCCAGCCGGCTGCGCCTGGTGCTGGACCTGCCCGAGGGCGACGGGGTGCAGCCCGCGTCCACCGACCTGGCCCCCTATCCGGGGCGGCTGGAGCTGAGCCTGCCCTACTTTGTGCCGGGCCTCGAGGGGCTACGGCCTGCGGGCGTAGCGGTGGCAGCCCGCTACGAGGTGCAGAGCACCTTGCTGGCGCTACAGGCCCCGCCGGGCCGCCTCTACCGCTACCGCAGCTTTTTGCTGGATAACCCCCGCCGCTACGTGCTGGACATGTACTACCTCGATCCCGAGCGCGAGGAGGCCGTAGAGCCGGGCTTCCGCTACCGCGAGGTGTGGGCCTGGACACCCGAGCCGGTGCGGATGTACTGGCTCGAGGCCCTGCCGGGCCGCTGGCGCATGGAGCCCGTAGGCCGCCCCGGCGAGCGCCGGGTGCTGCCGGAAATGGCCCCTGGAGCGCTGGCCCTTTTGAACGGGGGCTATTTTGATGGCCGCACCGCCACCCCCATTGGCCTGTGGGTGCGCGGCGGGGTGCCCCTCAGCTTTCCCTTTGGGCGCAGCGCCCTGTTCTGGCAAGACGATTCGGTGTTCGCTGGCCTGCCCCGCTTCAATGCCTCGGTGCAGCTGGCCGATGGGCGCACGCTGCGGGTGGGGCTGAACCTGGCCCGGGCCCGCTACACCGTGCACACCCTGCCGGGGCCGGTGGGGCGGGCACGGCGG
>CAZIXH010000172.1:0-5387 GCA_964543055.1 uncultured bacterium | reverse complement strand
GTGGGGAGGCAGTGAGTGCGTGCTGCGTGGATTGCGAGCACAGTCAGAGAGGGTGTCGGGGGGTGGCCGCGCGCGCGGGGCGGGGGGCAGTGCGGGGGCACCTTGTTGCTGGAGGGCGCGCCCCGGGGCAGAGCAGATAGTGGCGCGCGCAGCCGCAGGCGCATCAGGACTCCAAAGGCGTCGATGAAGGGTGCGGCGCCGTCGTGGCCTAATTTGTGCTCGCGGGCGGCGGCCTGCAGCCGCCCGCGAGAACAAATTGAGCCAGGACGGCGCCGAAACCTTAATCGAGGCCTTTGGGTTCCTGATGCGCCTGCGTCTGCGCGAGCAACTATCGGCGCTGCGCCGGGGCGAGCCCCCCAGCAACAAGGTGCCCCTGGAGAGCCTCTCGCCCCTCGAGCGCCGCCACCTCAAAGAAGCCTTTTTGCAGGTGCGCGAAATGCAGGAAGCCCTGAGCCACCGCTTCCACACCGACCGGCTCGGTTGAGCCCTCGAGCATCCAGATTTGCCGTCCAGCCGCTCTCCCACACTCCCTGCTTTATGAACCTCTGGCCTTTTTCCAAAAGCCCTGCCTGGAACGAAGTTACCTACTGGGCCCTGGATCTGGAGACGAGCGGCCTGAGCAACAACGACCAAATTCTGTCGGTGGGCATGGTGCCCATTCGCCACGGCATTATCGAGTTTGGCACACACTATTACAGCCTGGTTCGTCCCGTAAGACCCGATGCGCTCTCCGCCGAAGGTATCAAGGCCCATCACATCCTGCCCAGGGAGCTGGACAACGCGCCAGGGTTAGAAGAGGTGCTCGAGGAAATCAAAGCCCGCATCGGCCACGATGCCCTGCTGCTGCACTATAGCTCGGTGGATTTGCGTTTTTTGCAGCGATACTTCCGTGCCACCGGCAAGCCCTGGGTGAAGCCGGTGGTGGTGGATACGGTGGTTTTGCTGGCCCGGCTGGGCGAGCGGCGGCGCAGGCTCGAGCCTCACGCAAAACCCTTTCCCACCGGGCTGGCAGCAGCCAGAGCCGCCTTTGGCCTACCGGGACATCTGGAACACCACGCGCTCTGGGATGCCCTGGCAACGGCGGAGCTTTTTCTGGTGCTCCGCCAGCAGCTTCAAGCACGAACCTTACGGCAGCTCGTTTGATAGAGCGTTCTTTACACATTTTGAGCCATCCAGCTTCAAGAAAGCTTTCTACCGGACAAAACAGTGGCCACCCCAACCAGGCGGCAGGTCTGTGAGGAGCGCGATAAAAGCCCAGCCATAAATGTTGTGGGGCACCTGTACCACTTGAGTACCAAAGTTTTGTGGCATAGAATACACCCGAGCAGCCCTAAGCTCACAAGGAGGCGCTATGAAAGGTCGCTGGTTTAGTCTCTTGATCGCCCTGTTATTGGCAATGGGGTGGTCTTTTGCTCAGACCCCGGTACGAGGCGGAACCCTGCAAATAGGGGCCGATGCCTCTCCCTCGGGGCTCGATCCCCACGTGGCAACCGCTTTTGCTTCGTTCATCGTGACCGGCCAGATCTACGAAGGTCTGACCGAAATTGACGAGCGACTGCGGCCACGCCCCGCTCTGGCCGAGTCCTGGACGGTAAGCCAGGACGGTCTGACCTACACCTTCAAGATTCGCTCAGGGGTCACCTTCCACGACGGTAAACCCCTCACGGCTGGGGACATCGCCTTCTCCATCAACCGCGTACGCGACCCCAAGACCGGCTCCCCCATCGCCAGCCGCATCAACCTGATCAAGGACGTGCGGGCGACCTCCCCCACCCAACTGGTAGTGGAGCTTTCCCAGCCGTTTGCCCCAATGCTTATCGAGTTGGCCAGTATTGCAGTAATGTCGGAAGACTACGTGAAAGCGGGCAACGACATGCAGCGCAAGCCCATGGGTACGGGGCCCTTTGCCTTTAAGGAATGGGTGCCCGATACTTACATCCTGCTCGAGCGTCACCCCCGTTACTGGCGGCAGGGGCGGCCCTACCTGGATGCCCTGCGCTACAACATTGTTCCTGACGCGGCCACCCGCCAGGTCGGGCTGGCCAGTGGCACCTACCAGTTCCTGCCCAACATCGACCCCTCGCTGGCCGTGACCCTGCGCACTACCCCCAATGTCAAACTCATTACCACCCAGGATCTGGCCTACACCCTGATTGGCATGAATGTCTCACGCAAACCCTTCGATAACCCCAGGGTGCGCGAGGCCCTCAATTACGCCCTCAACCGCCAGCAGATTGTCCAGGCGGTCTACTTTGGCAATGGCACCCCTGCCGGGCCCCTGGGCCTGCGCTCCTGGGCCTCGCCAACAAGCGCTTTCCCCTGCTACAACACCAACCCTGCGCGGGCCAGGGAACTGCTGGCCCAGGCAGGCTACCCCAATGGCGTGGACTTTGGCATGATTGTGATCGGCTCCAACAAAACGGTGGTGGATGCCGCCCAGGTGGTGCAACAGCAACTCGCCCAGGCTGGCTTCCGCGCAAAGGTCGAAGTCCTGGAGCAAGGCAAGTTTATCCAGGAGTGGCGCAACTCCAACTTCGACACGTTTGCTTCCATCAATGGCGGTAACGCCGACCCCGACGGCTACCTGTTCCGCACCTTCTCCACCGGCGGCTCGACCAATGTCTTCAAGTTCTCCAACCCCACCGTAGACCGCCTGCTCAACCAGGGCCGCACCACCGTAAACGAGGAAGCACGTCGCCCCATCTACGCCCGTTTACAGGTGGAGCTGGCCTGCCAGGGGCCCATCGCCCACCTGGTCTATGGCACACTGTTCTCCGCCGCCCGCGAAAACGTGCAGGGTTTCAAGCCCATTCCCACCCGCTCGCTCATCTACCTGCGCGATACCTGGCTGGCCCGGTAAAGGGCTCGAGCCCTGTGCTTTAGCAAGAATTGCCCAATGGCGAATTCCATGCCTTGGGCCGAAAGCGGAATGCCAGAGGCCCAGGGCAGGGCTCCAACCCAAGCGCATAGCGAGCTGTTAGGGCATAGCCTTTTGCTGTTGCCGGTGACCACACTGGGGTCTAGGTTCTCCTCATGATGCTTTCCTTTCTGGTCAAACGCTCCCTCGACCTCCTGTTTGTGTTGTTTGGGGTCTCGGTGCTGGTCTTCCTGATGATTCGGCTCATCCCCGGCGATGCCGTCCAGATCATGCTGGGGGCCAACACCGAGATCACCCCTGAAGGGCTGGCCGCCTTGCGCGAAAAGCTGGGGTTGAACAAGCCCATCTTTGTGCAGTACTGGGACTGGCTCAGTGCCGCCCTGCGCGGCGACCTGGGGCAAAGCATCTGGACAGGCAGGCCCATCAGCGAAGAAATCTTGCAGCGCTTACCCATCACCCTGGAACTGACCATCCTCTCCCTCATCATCGCCATCGGACTGGCCATTCCGGTCGGAGTACTCACGGCGTACTGGCGCAACTCGAGCGCCGAGTACCTGATCCGGCTCTTTTCCATCACCGGCGTGACCCTGCCCTCCTTCTGGCTGGGCACCCTGCTCATCTTTCTGGTCTTCAAGCTGGCCCCAGGCTGGCAGAGCCTGGGCTATGTGCCCTTCAGCCAGGACCCCTGGGGCCATGTTTCCAGGCTGGTATTGCCGGTCATCACCCTTTCCCTGCCCATGCTGGCCGGACTGAGCCGGGTGCTACGCTCTTCACTCCTGGATGTGCTGAACCAGGACTACATCCGCACCGCCCGCTCCAAGGGGCTCTCCGAGCGGGTGGTGCTCTACAAGCACGCCCTCCGCAACGCCATGATTCCCCTGGTTACTGTTATTGGGATTCAGGTAGGCTACCTGTTCGGGGGCGCCATTGTGGTGGAGCAGGTGTTTGCCATCCCTGGGATGGGTCGTCTGATTTTAGGGGCCATCAACGAACGCAACTACCCCCTGATCCAGGGTGCCATTCTGCTGGTCACCACCGCTTTTGTGCTGATTAACTTGCTGGTAGACCTGGTTTACGCCAAGCTCGACCCACGGGTGGAGTACGCATGAGCCTCACCTGGCAGAAAACCCTTTGGCCCCTCCTGCGCAACCCGCTGGGTTTGTTGGGACTCCTGCTGACCTTGCTGGTGGTACTTTGCGCTCTTTTCGCCCCTTTCCTGGCGCCCTATAGCCCTGTTGAACAAGACATTCTGGCCCGTCTTTCCGGGCCCACCAGCGCCCACTGGCTCGGCACTGACCAGTTTGGGCGCGACCTTTTGTCGCGCATCCTGTTTGGCTTCCGCAACTCCTTGATGGTAGCCTTCAGTTCGGTATTCATTGCAGTGCTGGCGGGCACCTTGTTGGGGGTCTCGGCAGCCTATGTGGGCGGCTGGTACGACCGCGTAGTGATGCGCCTGATGGACGTGCTCCTGGCCTTCCCGATCATCCTGCTGGCCATTGGCATCATCGCCATGCTGGGGCCCAGCCAGTGGAATGCAGCCCTGGCGATTGGCATCGTTTACATCCCGACCTTTGCCCGTCTGACTCGAGGCCCGGCCCTGGTAGTTCGCAACACCGATTATGTGCAGGCAGCCGTGGCCATAGGGGCGGGCAACCGTCGCATCATCCTGCGGCATATTTTGCCCAATCTGGCCTCGGTGATTCTGGTGCAAACCACCCTGGCCCTCTCCACCGCCATTCTGGTGGAGTCCTCGCTGGCTTTTTTGGGGCTGGGAACCCAACCCCCCAACCCTTCGCTGGGCCAGATGCTATCCGAGGGCCGTGCCTACCTGACCCTCTCCCCCTGGACCTCGGTATTCTCGGGGCTGGCCATTCTGATAGCTTCACTCGGATTCAATTTGCTAGGAGACACCCTGCGCGATACCCTCGACCCTCGGCTTCGCGGACACTGAACCTGGCGACATACTGAATCTACTCTCCTTCTCCCCCGGTCAGGAAACGCCGCTGTACCCTGCTCACCCATCCCTTGATGCGATCCTTTGTCTACGGCTGAACACTTTACCTGTCATGGGTACGAGCGAACAGGGAACCGGGGCCAGGGGTTAGGGAACAGGCCCCTAAAACCGCAACCCGCCTCCGTCCTCCTAACCCACCTTGTGAGTCGCTCAAAGCTGGGAATTTGACTGAAGTTGGATTCGGGCAACAGCAACACCCATCCTTGGGCCTGGAGTGCCGCTGGATGAGAGCTTCATTTTGCGTTTCAATGCTGGCTATCTACGCAAATTTGGTATCACCGATTGCTGCGAAGCTCCGCCACAAAATCGTAGCGGTCGCCCCGGTAGTGGCTTCGGGTGAACTCGAGCACACTACCATCGGCCAGGAAGCTCAGCCGCTCGATGTAGAGTACCGGCTCATCGGCACGAATGCCCAGAAGTTCCGCCTCCTGGCGGCTAGCGGCTACTGCACGAAGCCGTTGTAGCGCCCTGGCCGGGCGCAATCCTTTGCTTTCC
>CAZIXH010000171.1:0-3856 GCA_964543055.1 uncultured bacterium | reverse complement strand
CTCCTGACCTCCCTTACGCCGTAGGGGAGGAACGAAAAGGCGTTTGCTTCGGCTTCTGCCAGAGAACACAGCATGGGCCGTGGCATAGCGGTGTAACTCAACCACAATGGACACATTTGTACGGGTATCTGCACGACAATGCACTTAGCGGATAACAAAACAAAAAACCCTCCCGAAGGAGGGGCTGGATTCGGGAAATCTACGCATTAACCGGCAGGTGCTTGTTCAGGCGAGCCACAAAACTATTCTTGGGCGCTGCCCCTACCATAACCTCGACCGGCTGGCCGTTCTTGAACAGGATGATGGTAGGGATGCTCATCACCCGGTAGCGCATGGCCGTTTGCGGGTTCTCATCTACATCTAGCTTGGCCACCGTGAGACGACCTTCATACTCCTTGGCGAGTTCGACCATCACCGGGGCCACCATACGGCAGGGGCCGCACCACTCGGCCCAGAAGTCTACCAGCACATATGGATTTTCCTTGAGGGTGGTATCAAAGTTGGCATCGGTCACTTCGATTGGTTTGGACATACTTTTTACCTCACATGCTGGGCCGGGACTACCGCCCTTCAGGTCTATCACTCTAGCAGAGTTGGCGGGCCTTGGGGGAAGCCAGTACACTTTTTATAGTGCCCGAGACCTCTCTTCTACGTACACCCGAGTACACCCTGGCCCTAAAACTGTGGCGCTTAGGCCATTTCTGGGAGGTTCATGAGGCTTTGGAGTCGCTCTGGACAAGACTATCCGGGCCAGACCGCGAACTGACTCACGGCATTATTCTGCTGGCGGCGGCTCTTCACAAAGCCCGAACCAACCCCCAAGGCGGCTGGCGCAACTTTGCCAAGGCACAGAAACACCTGGAGAGCCTTCCGGACGAGTACCAGGGCATCCGGGTCAGGGCGCTGGTTGAGGAGGTGCGCCTTGCGCTTGAACGCGAGCTACGTAGCCTACCCGACTTTCCGTTGCTATGAGGTGGTCTGGTCGTCCAGGGTAGCCTCTGGCGCATTTTTCTTGACCGAGGCAATACCGTTTTCCATCGCGGCCTCGGAGCTGTACATCTCGCTGCGTCCAATTTCCTGGTGGTTGGCGGCCTTGAGTACGAAGTATGGTTCACCGTTGCTGGCCGTGCGGCGCTCGTAGCGTTCGTCCAGGAGAGCGTTTTTGCGAACCGAATCAATACCATTGAGGGCGCTGTCCCTGGTCTGGTAGCGCTCACTGGTAAGGATAACCTGGCCGTTGGCAGCTTTCAGATTGAACATGTACTGGCCGTCTTTGGTCGTGCTGATAACGAACTTGCCGGCCATACACACCTCCTGTGTGCGTTTCAACGCAATCATACCCCAGCGGTGTGCAGCAGATTTGAAAATGGCTGGGCGGGACGCTTGGGCCCCACCCAGCTATATGGGCTTGCTTATTGCCGATTTTGCTGCTTGTCACGAAAATGGGCCCTGCACAGCGTCAACTGTCACAGGCTGGCCGCAGGTTCCGAGGGATTGTCCCTTGTTTCAGACCAGGGCCAGGGCATCCTGGGGATGCTGCCAGGGTTGCTCGGCCCGGCTTTTGAGAACCTCGAGGGCCTCTTGCTCGCTCATCACCGGGTTCTGGAAGCGAATGCCCAGAGCCCGGGTCATGATGGTGAAGTTGTAGGTGTTGTCAATCAGGCCGATCTGAGCGGCACTCACACCACGCCCGTAGTAGCCGATCAGCACCGGCGAGGCCGTGTGCTGGCCCGAGCTCCAGCCGATGTTGGGCAGGTCGGGCTTGTTGCCGTTGGTCTGGCGCATGACCCAGGAGAGGGTATTGGCCGGCTGAACCCCGTAGCGTATGCCGTCGGGCTGGTACACCCTCTTGGTGATGGCATCCACAACCACCTGGGCCAGCTCCGGCTTGAGGGCGACCCCCTTGACGGTGCGGAACAGCTCGGTGACCTGCTCCACGCTGGGGTTGTTGCCCAGGCGGCCCAGCATGAACTCAAAAGTGCCCTTCTGCTGCTCGAGCAGGACGATGCCCGCGCTGCCCTCGAGGTACGAGGCACCGGTGCCGTACAGGCTCGGCACCCCGGTCGCATGGTCGGAACCCGCCATCAGCAGGGTGTCGGGGTTCTGATCCACATAGTTCATCAGGTATTCCAGGGCTTCGTCGGCGGCCAGGATTTCCCACAGAACGCCGCCGGGGTCGTTCAGGTGGTTGATATGGTCAATGCGGGCCGACTCCACTTGCAACACAAAGCCGCTGGAATGGGCAGCCAGGCGGGGCAACCCGGCCCGCACCATCTGCAGGAGGCTGGGTGCATCCACGCCCTGGAAGCGGCGGTCGGCCTCGTAGGCCACATGGCTATTGCCAAAGATACCCAGGAGTTTGGAGGCGTTGGAGGCCTGCAGCTCGCGCAGGTTCTTCACCACTCCGTAGCCCTTGGCGGCAAAGGCAGCGTAGATGTCCTTTTTGTCACTGCGCAGGGCGGGGTCAAAAAAGCGGTTACCCCCACCCAGATACACCTCGGCCCCGAACTCCAGGTACTGCTCGGCAATCTGCTCCTCGGCGTTGCGGTTGGGGTTGGAGACCAGGAAAGAAGCCGGCGTCGCGTGGGTTACGGTTGCCGTCGTTACTACCCCCACTGCCTTGCCCTGCTGCTTGGCAAGGGCGAAGATGGGGGTTAGCTTGCGCCCGTCGGCATGGATGGCCAGCCCTCCGTTGACCGTTTTGACCCCGGTGCTCCAGGCGTTGCCGGCGGCGCTGGACTCGGTGACAAAGCTGGTCAGGCTGAAGGTGTTTTGCAGCCCTACCGCCGCCCGGGTCAAAAAGCGCTCGAGGGCCAGCGGACGGCCCAGCACCTTGCGGGCGTAGGCCTGCGCGATGGCGTAGTCTTCGAGGCCAAAACCATCGTAGATGTACACAATCAGGTTGCGGGCCCGCGGAAATATGGCCGGCTGATTGGACTGGGCGGTTTGGGCCTGGCGGGCAGGGCCGCGGCAACCCCTGCCAGAACGCCGGTTTTTAGAATGTCTCTGCGTTTCATAGCTTTCCCTCCGCAAGAGAGCATAGATTTATCCCGTCAGAGACGTGTCAAACCTTTTTGTCAGGAGTGTAGTCCAGTCTACCCTTTTTTCTGACAAACCTCTGACCTTTGGCCTCTACTTTCTACTAGGGCTAGTAATCATTCTCAAAACCTGTCCAGGTTCCCCAAAGCTGTCCCAAGGAGAGCCAAAGATGATCGAACTGGAGAAAGAGTTTCACCTCGAGACCCACATCGCCGGTCGCTCCCCCGCCACCTGTCACTGGAAATGCGGCGACGCCTGCGCCCAGCCCATCCTCAACCAGAGCGAAAACCAGTACGTGCGGAGCGTGGTCGAAGAGGCCCTGAGCCGCCGTAGCTTTATGGCCGCCAGCATGGGCGGGCTGCTGATGCTCTCGGGGCTCTCGAGCCTGGCCAAAGCCCAGGGCGGCAGCAGCCTGGGCTTCAAGCCCATCGGGCTGTCCACCGAGGACAAACTGCTGGTACCCGCTGGCTACACCACCAACGTGGTGATCCGCTGGGGCGACCCCATCGGACGGGGGGCAAAGCGCTTCGACGTGAACAACTGGGACGCCCGCTCGCAGGAGAACGCCTTCGGCTACAACGTGGACTACATCTCCTGGCTGCCCCTGCCGGACTACGCTTCGGGCAACTCGAGGCGGGCCATCCTCTGGGCCAACCACGAGTACACCAACCCCGAGCTGATGTTCCCCGGTTACAAACAAGGGAGCCCCACCAAAGAGCAGGTGGATATCGAGCTGGCGGCGCACGGGGGCACCCAGGTCGAGGTACGGCGCAACGCCGACGGCAGCATCTACTACGTGCCGGTCTCGGTCTACAAC
>CAZIXH010000170.1:0-4990 GCA_964543055.1 uncultured bacterium | reverse complement strand
GGGGGGAAGCATGATTGCCGAGCGCGAGACCCGGGTTCTGAACAACGTACAGGCCATCAACGAAGCCCTCGACCTGGCCCTGGCCCAAGACCCCCGGGTGGTGGTCTTTGGGGAGGACGTGGGCAGGATGGGCGGGGTCTTCCGGGCTTCCGATGGCTTGCAGCAGAAGTACGGCGAGCAGCGGGTTTTTGACACCCCCCTGGCCGAGTCGGGCATTGTGGGTTTTGGGATTGGGCTGGCCATGGCCGGGCTCAGGCCGGTGGCCGAGATTCAGTTCGCGGGCTTTTTGTACCCGGCCCTGGATCAGATTCTCTCGCACCTGGGCCGGATGCGCCACCGCACCCGGGGGCGCTTTACGGTGCCAATGGTGATTCGGGCGCCCTATGGTGGCGGGGTGAAAACCCCCGAGCAGCACGCCGATAGCCCCGAGGCCGTGCTCTGCCATGTACCCGGCGTGAAGGTAGTGATCCCTTCCTCGCCGGAGCGGGCCAAGGGGCTGTTGCTCTCGGCTATCGAAGACCCCGACCCGGTCTTTTTCTTGGAGGCCATCAAGCTCTACCGGGGGGTGAAGGGTGAGGTGCCGGAAGGCTACTACACCCTGCCCCTGGGCAAGGCTCGAGTGGTGCGCGAAGGCCAGGCGGCCAGCCTCTTTTGCTACGGCGGCATGGTGGAAGTCTGCCAGAAGGCCGCCGAGGTGGCGGCACGGGAAGGGGTGGAACTGGAGGTGGTGGACCTCGAGACCCTGGTTCCCCTGGATACCGAAACGATTTTTGCCTCGGTGCAGAAAACAGGCCGTGCGGTGGTGGTCTACGAGGCCATGCGCACCGGCGGCTTTGGGGCCGAGATTGCCGCCCGCATCGCCGAAGAAGCCCTGGACTACCTGCAAGCCCCCATCGTGCGGGTAGCGGGTTGGGATGCCCCCTACCCCCCCTTCAGCGCGGTAGAAAACTACTACCGCCCCGACGCCAAACGGGTGCTCGAGGCGGTGCGCAAGGTATTGACCCACTGAAAATCGCCTTGTCGTGAAGCCCATGCGCTGGCGCAGGTCTAACAGCGGTTAGCGCCCAAGCCCTGGCAAAGGCTACACCCCTGCCACACCACAAGCCACTCGTCCACATACAAACAAGCGTTTGTTAGAATATTGGACATGAAAATAAGCAGCTATGCCGCCGGGGTCTGGTACCAGAGCCCCGCCGAAGGAACCCTGGTACGGGACGCCGTGTATGGAGAGCCGGTGGCCCAGGTCAGCAGTGAGGGGCTCGACTTCAAGGCCATGGTCGAGTACGCCCGCAAGGTGGGGGGGCCCAACCTCCGGCGCTACACCTTCCACGAGCGGGCGGCCATGCTGCGGGCCCTGGCCCAATACTTGCAGGAGCGCAAGGAGGCCTTTTACGCCCTCTCCTACAAGACCGGGGCCACCCGTTACGATAGCTGGTTCGATATAGACGGGGGCATCGGCACTTTTTTCAGCTACTCGTCGCTGGCGCGGCGCGAGCTGCCCAATGCGCGTTTTCTGGCCGAGGACGACCCCCTCACCCTCTCCAAGCAGGGCACCTTCCTGGGCCGGCACTTCCTGGTGCCCAAGGAAGGGGTGGCAGTACACATCAACGCCTTTAACTTCCCGGTCTGGGGGATGCTGGAAAAGCTCGCACCGGGGCTCATTGCGGGCGTACCGGCCATCGTCAAGCCGGCCACCCAGACCGCCTACCTGACCGAGGCGGTGTTCAGAGCCATGCTCGAGGCCAACATCCTCCCCGAGGGGGCCATTCAACTGGTCTGCGGTGGGATTGGCGACCTTTTCGATCACCTGAACGAGCAGGACAGCGTGACCTTCACCGGCTCGGCGGCCACCGGACGCAAGCTCAAGACCCACCCCAGCCTGATTGCCCACTCAGTGCCCTTCAACATGGAGGCCGACAGCCTCAACTGCGCCATTCTGGGCCAGACGGTGGAGCCGGGCGACCCCGAGTTCGGGCTTTTTGTGAAGGAAGTGGCCCGTGAGATGACCGCCAAGGCCGGGCAGAAGTGCACCGCCATTCGGCGGGTGATTGTGCCCCGCGAGAAGACCGAGGCCGTACTCGAGGCCCTCAAGCAAGAGTTGAGCCAGACTCGCCTGGGCGACCCCAGCCGCGAGGACGTTCGCATGGGGCCGCTGGTGGGGGCTAACCAGCGGACCGACGTGCTGGCTGTGGTCGAGGCGCTCAAAGCCCAAGGCTGTGAGGTGGCCTGGGAGGGCTCGCGCGAACTGCTGGGCGGCGACTTTGAAAAGGGCGGCTTCATGCCCCCCACCCTGCTCATTAGCCCCAGACCCTGGGACTCTGCCGCCCACGACCTCGAGCCCTTCGGGCCGGTGGCTACCCTAATGCCCTACGAAAGCCTGGACGAGGCCATTGCACTGGCCCGCCGAGGCCGGGGAAGCCTGGTGGGGAGTGTGGTGACCTACCAGCCCGAGGAAGCCCGCACCCTGTTCTTTGGACTGGCCACCCACCACGGCAGGATGCTGATTCTGAACCGCGAAAACGCGAAAGAGTCCACCGGCCACGGCTCGCCTTTGCCCCTGTTGCTGCACGGGGGGCCCGGTAGGGCCGGAGCGGGCGAGGAGCTGGGTGGGGTGCGCGGCATCAAGCACTACATGCAGCGCTGTGCAGTGCAGGCCGACCCCACCACCCTGATGGTGCTCTCCCAGGAGTACGTGCGGGGAGCCCGGCTCAAAGAAGATGTAATCCACCCTTTCCGCAAGTACTTTGAAGACCTGGAGATTGGCGAAAGCCTCCTCACCCACCGCCGCACCGTAACCGAGGCCGACCTCGTGAACTTCGCCAACGTGACGGGCGACTACTTCTACGCCCACGTAGACGAGATTGGCGCGAAGGACTCCATCTTTGGCAAACGGGTGGCCCACGGCTACTTCCTGATTTCAGCGGCGGCAGGGCTGTTTGTGAGCCCGGCCCCTGGGCCGGTGCTGGCCAACTACGGCCTCGAGAACCTGCGCTTTATCGAGCCGGTGGGGATGGGTGATACCATCCAGGCCCGCCTCACGGTCAAGTCCAAAACTGCCAAAGACCCCAGGCCCGGCGAGCGGCCCACCGGCGTGGTGACCTGGGCGGTCGAGATTGCCAACCAGGACGGCAAAACCGTGGCCCTCTATGACATCCTGACCCTGGTGGAGCGCAGACCCGAGAGCGTACCCCAAGCCTAAGTATCTCCACGATAGAAACGTAATGGGTAGGGAAAGGGTGATTCACGAGGCAACGCCGCTGCAAACCCCAGAATTCGCACGTCCGTTGAGCAGCATGATATTTCTATCGCGGGCGCACTTAGAGTGCTCTTCACCTACTTTGAGCCAGCCGACTTTAAGAAAGCTTTGTCCTGTAGAGAGCAGTGGCCGCCTATCCAGGCGGCCACGTCTGTGAAGAGCGCGATTGGCCATGCCTACCGATAGAGGGGCTCGGCCTGGTAGCCCTTCTCGGAGTGCACCAGCCGCCCTAAAGGGTGCCCCGGCTCGTGGGTGAAACCCAGCAGGTATTGGCCCTGAACCCAGCGCTCATACAGGCGTTTGCGGGTCTCGAGGGTGGTCATGGGGTAGAGGTCGTAGGCCATGATGTAGGGCAAGGGGGCGTGGGCCATGGTGGGTATCAGGTCGGCGGTATAGGCAAAAAGCTGGCCTTCCGATCGAATCTCCACGGCCTGCATCCCCAGGGTATGACCCGGCACCGGCACCACCCACAGCCCTGGCAGGATTTCCTGCTCCCCCTCCACGGTTTCAAACTGCTCCAGTATGGGTTCGATGTTCTCTGGCAGGTAGCTGGCCCGGCTGCGCTCGTGGGGGTGTAGCGCGTCCTCCAGCTCTTGCTTCTGCACGAGGTGGCGGGCGTTGGGAAAGGTGGGCACCAGCCGCCCCCCCTCGAGGCGGGTGTTCAGCCCGGCGTGGTCGAAGTGCAGGTGAGTATGAATCACCAGCGAGATATCCGCGGGCCCCAGGCCCAAAAGCGCCAACTGGCCCAGAAGTGGATGGGTTTCGCTCAGGCCGTAGATGCGCCGAAACTTCTCACCGGGCTTGCGGTCAATGCCGGTTTCGATCAGCGCATACCGCTCGCCCATACGAAGAAGCAGGGGGTTCATCCCCAACCGAACGCGGTTTTGCTCATCGGGCACCACCAGCTTCGACCAGAGCACCCGGGGCACCACCCCAAACATGGCTCCCCCATCCAGCCAGATTTCGCCATCGCTCAGGAACCATAGCTCGAAGTTACCGAGTTTGTGATACAAAATGGGTCGCATCAAAACCGATTATCTCAGGGCCATAGGGGGCCAGTCTACGCTGCATGATGGCGATGGCCTCGGGGCTTTCATCCACCAGCACAAACCCTCGGCCATGTTTTGCGGCGGCCTCGCCGGTGGTGCCTGAGCCCGCAAAAAAGTCGAGCACCACATCGCCGGGGTTGGAGTGCACCCGCACGACACGCTCTAAGAGCTTGAGGGGCTTCTGGGTGGGATAACCGGTTTTTTCCCTCGAGCCCGTCGGGACGATGGTCTGCCACCAGACATCGGTGGGCGTTTTGCCCCGGGCTGCTTTTTCGGGGCCTACCATCTTGGGCGTGAGGTAGGGGATGCGGTCTATGGCTTCGTAGTTGAAGGTGTACTGGTGGGGGTTTTTGGCATACCACAGGAGGGTGTCGTGCTTGGCGGGCCAACGCTTCCTGGAACGACCCCCGTAGTCGTAGGCCCAGATAATCTCGTTCTCAAGTTACGCAAGACTCAAGCAGCCGTGTCCAGGAAGGCATAGAGGTCACTTCTATCCAGGGTCAACTTGCGAGCAATGAGCCTGCGACGGAGTACAAACACGCCCGAATGGGTCTGAAGTTTGAGCCTTTGCAGGTAGTGGTAGGCCAATAGGCCAAAGGTCAGGTGGTGGGTGTAGGTTTTGATGTTGCGTTGTTGCACCCCCTGCCAGCCACACGCCTGCTTGAGGACTCGGAACACCTCCTCA
>CAZIXH010000169.1:0-3014 GCA_964543055.1 uncultured bacterium | reverse complement strand
CTACAAGGTATTGCCAAAGCCGAGAAGATGCTGGGGGTCGAGGGTCTGTTCAACACCGAGAACATGGAACTGGCCCACATGCTCACCCAGGCCATCCGGGCCAAGGAGCTTTACTTCATTGACCGCGAGTACATCGTGCAGGATGGTCAGGTCATCATCGTGGACGAGTTTACGGGCCGCCTCCAGCCGGGACGGCGTTTCGGCGAGGGGTTGCACCAGGCCATCGAGGCCAAAGAAGGGGTCAAAATTGAGCGGGAAAACCAGACCCTGGCCACCGTGACCTACCAGAACTTTTTCCGCCTCTTCGAGAAGACTGCCGGCATGACCGGCACGGCCAAGACCGAGGAGAAGGAGTTCCAGGAAATCTACGCGATGGATGTGCTTACCATCCCCACCAACCGACCGGTCATCCGCCAGGATGCCCCCGATGTGGTCTATCGCTCGGAGAAGGGCAAGTTCTTTGCGGTGGTGGAGGAGATTGCCGAGAAGTACGAGAAAGGCCAGCCGGTGCTGGTGGGCACCATCTCGGTGGAGAAGTCCGAGCGGCTCTCGGCCATGCTCAAAGAACCCCGGCACTTCCTGCCGCGCCTCGAGGCCAGGGCCCAGCTCATGGCCAAAGCCATCGAGAAGCAAAGCGGCCCCGAGTGGGAACGGCTCAAAAAAGCCCTCGAGCGCCCCGGCTCGCTGCGCGACAGCGAGCTTGAACAGTACGAGTCCACTATCCCCCCCAAGGGCAACATTCGGGTGGCCTGGGACTATCTCAAAAAAGCCGTGCACACCCTGGAACTGATCCGCAAGGGCATCCCGCACCAGGTTCTGAACGCCAAATACCACGAAAAAGAATCGGAAATCGTGGCCCAGGCGGGCCGCAGCAAGACCATTACCATCTCGACCAACATGGCCGGGCGCGGCACCGACATCAAGCTGGGGGGTAATGCCGAGTACCTGGCAGCCGACCTGCTGCGGAAGGAGGGCTTGGAGCCCCGCTCCGAGTGGCGCATCGAGCTGTTCATAAAGAAACTGGTGCAGGGGGCCGAGGAGGAGGCCCATAAACTGGCTGCCGAAATCGGCATACGCCAGTCGGTGATTGACGAAATCCGCCGCCTGCGCGATACCTGTGCCGCCGCCGAGGTGCGGTTCAAGTACCTGGGTGGGCTGCACATCATCGGCACCAAACCCCTCGAGTCGCCCCGCATTGACAACCAGTTGCGGGGGCGTTCGGGCCGCCAGGGCGACCCCGGCAGCAGCCGCTTCTACGTCTCTTTCGATGACGACCTGATGCGCCTGTTTGCCTCCGAGCGCATTGTGGGGATGCTCGACCGCATGGGCTTTGACGACTCCGAGCCCATCGAAAATCAGATGGTTACCCGCTCCATCGAGCGGGCCCAGAAGCGCGTAGAGGATCGCCACTTTGATACCCGCAAACAGCTCTTGCGCCTCGACGAGGTGATGGCCCGTCAGCGCGAGGTGGTCTACGCCCAGCGCCGCAACGTGCTGCTGGGAACCGACGATGTTGTGCGGGAGGGGGCTCTAGCAATGGTGGAGGACACTGTGGATGGGGTCGCCGCCAACTACCTCAACCCCCAGCAACACCCGGACGACTGGGACATCGAAGGCTTGCGCTCGAGCCTGGTGGACTACATTCCGCCCCTCAAGGACTTCGACTTCGATAGCCTGCGCAAGCTAAAGGCCGAGGAGGGTATTGAAAAGCTTGTCGAGGCAGCCCGAGCTGCCTATGAAGCCCGCGAGGCCGAGCTCAACCGGCAAGGCCCCAACCTGATGCGGGCGGTGGAGCGCTTCGTGACCCTGCAGGTAGTGGATAACGCCTGGAAAGAACACCTGCACAGTATGGACGTGCTCAAGCAGGGCATCTTCCTGCGCGGTTACGGCCAGCGCGACCCCTTCCAGGAGTACAAGCTCGAGGGTACCCGCTTCTTCAACGAGATGATCGGGGGCATCAAGAGCGAAGTGACCAAGTTCCTGTTCCGCCTCCAGGTGGAGGTCAACCAGCAACCCGTTCCGGCTCCCGTAGCCCAGGGGGTTGAGTACAGTGGCTCCGAGGCCGACGCAGCGCCCGCCCAGGGCAACTTTGACCCCTTCACGGTGCGGCGTCAGCAAAAGGCAGCCTCGGCCTATTCCGGCCTGAGCCGCGCCGAACGCCGCCGACTCGAGCGTGAAGAGAAAAAGAAAAACAAGGGATAGTGGCTGTTGTGGGTTGATTTTGCTTGAGGTATTGCCTGGGGGCTCGAGGCCCAGCTTATACCAACTCTGCGCGTGAGCGGCGCTAAACGCGCCCTCACTTGCCGCTCCAGGGGGCGCGTCCGAGTGACTTGTATATCGCTTTTGGGTCACTTCTGAGCAGATTCAGTATTACCAGCGATTCATCCGCCTACAGCCTTGTTTTCGTCCCTGTGTGCGTTCAGGGTCATCGAATACAGTCGTAACAGACTCGGTTTAGACGTTGCCGAACGGCGACGAACCAACCCGACCTCTGGGGTTATTGGTTTTGAAAACCGTCTTTCCGGTATTGAACCTCGAGTGCCCGTGTAAAGGCTTCAACTGTTTGAAATGGGCATCCGGGGGCCCTCTCAGGGCGTACACTTAGGCACGATGCTGACCCGCCGTCGGTTGCTTTCCCTGCTGGCCCTGGCTGGTTTGGGGGTTGTGGGTGCGGGGGGCTTGGCAGTGGGTGCTGCCTACCAGTTTCAAATCAATCGTCACCGGCGGGTTTTGCGGGGTCTGGATCGTCCGCTGCGGGTGGTTCAGCTCAGCGACCTTCACTACGGCCCCTGGGTTCATGCGGCCTCCGTGCAGGCCTGGGTGAAGGCGGCCAATGCCGAAAAACCTGACCTGATCGTCATTACCGGCGACCTGATCGAGTCGGGCCTGCGACTGGACTGGCTCAAAGGTATCTATCGGGCGACCACACCCGACCTGGACGACTTGCTGACCGCGCTGGGGGGCCTTCGTGCGCCACTGGGGGTCTACGCAATCTGGGGTAACCACGACAACGG
>CAZIXH010000168.1:0-3121 GCA_964543055.1 uncultured bacterium | reverse complement strand
TCCCAGGCTTTGCTCAACCAAAGCAATTCGCTCGGCCAGCTCCCTACGGGCGACCCGGTCGTCGCGCAGGGCGGGAGTGTTGTCCCAAACCCAGCGCAGCGCCCGCAGTTCCGCTGCAGCCTCGCGCAAGCCTCCAATTTGCTGGGGAAGTGCCACCAACAAATGCTCGGCAGCGCTCACAGCGGGGTCTTTGGCCCAGTTTCGGAAAGCTTCGGCCTGCTCCAAAGTGGCAGGAAGGCAGCAGGCTAGAAGGCCGTCGGCCCCCAGGCCGGGCTTGGGGACTTCCCCAGGGGGGGCATCCAGGTAACGCACGGCAAAGAAGCGCAGGGCACCGTTCTGATGGCTGTGCCGCCGCGCAACCAGGGGCCGGTGGGGCAGGTACTGCTGTAAGGTTTCAGCAAGACCCAGACCCGCCGTTTTACGACGGGCCTGCTCGAGCTCGGTCTCGATGTCTACATCGCTGCCCTCCCAAACCCGGTAGGTACGGTTGTACAGACGGAAAGTAAGCAGCGAGCGCGTTTGTAGAGTGTCTAGTGCGGTTTCTACCTCGGCGCTACTCGGACTATTGGAAAGCGAAAGGGCAACCAGCTCACGGGTAGCCTGCAACGGACTCAAGTCACCCAAGATATTCAGAAGCCCCACGGTTTTGAGTACGTCTACCTCGAGGGGGCTTAGATCGGGGGTACGCCCCAGGGCATCGGCAACCTCGAGCCAGCGCCGTGCATAGCTTTGGCGTAGCAGGCTTCCCTCGAGGTTGGTCATGAAATAGTCGAACAGATCAGGCAGCCTTACAAGGCGATCAGGAGCCTGATGGATCCTTTCCTGCAAGCCATAGGGCTCCTGGCTAAGCAAGTAAGCGAAGAGCGATCGTTCGTTCTGAGCAAAGCGCCGGAAGAGGTAGGGCAGTGCAACCAGCGCAGTCGGGTGGAGCGGTGCGGCTTCTACCGCTAGCGCCCAAAACTCTTCGGGCTTGAGCCCTTTAGGGGCGTAGCCTGCTTCGGACATGCTTTGAGCAATGGCTCTCAGCGTGTCGGATGTGAATACAGGCTGGATTTCCAGTGCCATCGTAGCCTGAGCTGCAAGACGCATCTGCTGTTCAGGAGGCTCAATAAAGGCAATGTCGCTAAAACGACCCTGTACCTTGGCCCACTCCTTGCGTGCAGCAAGGGTCAGGTGCTCTCCATACTGTTCAAAAGCCTGGTGCAGCACCCCTAACACCAGCAAGGGCTGTTCATCGCTGCGGGCAGCCAACTCGGCTATCTCTTGTAGTAAGTAGATGTCCTCTCCCTCGTGGCGTGCAGCATACTCGAGGGCCTTGCCCATTTCGTCCAGAACCAGCAAGACACCTCGGTAGCCCCGCGCTCGAGCGAGTTCAGACACAGCCAAAAGGCGCTTCAAAATATGCCGTGTGTCCACAGAGGCTGCCCGGAGGTCGGCCTCGAGGGCCTGAGCTAGCTTCTCAGAAGCCTCGAGTCGCTTTGCTGCACTCAGCAACCCTTCCAATAACGCTGTAGACAACGAGGCCCGCCGCAAAGTGAGTACCACCGGCAGTAAACCAGCCTCTCCTAGCTGGGAAAAACGCTCCTGCAAAGTAGCATCCTGAGCAGCCAGAATCCGGTAGGCGGGGTTTTGGAGATTGGAAGGGGCTTGCAGCAGGTAGGCAAGAAATAAGGCGAACGCCGATTTGCCGCTTCCATAAGGGCCAGTCAGTGTTATGGCTCGGTCGCTATTCTGCGCTGTCAGCCCCTCCACGATACGGGTTAAGATCTGCCGAACCTGCGGGGTCAGGGTGTAGCCGACGAGCGCTTCGGGCAACTGAAAATCCCGCTCAAGTCGTATGGAGCGAAAATAACGCCGAGCCTTGGTTGGAGAGCTTTTCGCAGGCGGCTGGGTTTGAATCATGCACGACTCCCGTAATAGCGTTGCAGAAGCTCGAGTCCACTAAGCTCAAAACGGCGGTAAACCTGCTTAAGCCCTGCGGTGTCATCAAGCTCTAGAGCACCTTCGCTTAGGGCTTCTAATTCCTCTAGGTATTCAACCAGCGAGTTTTCATCTAGCTTGAATACCTGGCCCGGACTTCCTAAGCCGTACAGACATTCCGCAAAAGAGATGCTGTTCCTTCCAAGACGAACACGCTGCATGTACTCGAGCAAAGCATACCCCACGATCTCGGTAGGTAGGGTTGGCTTGGATCCAATGGCAAAACGGTATCCCTCGCCATCTTTGAGTGGGGAAAGCAGCCCGAGTTCAGCCAGAGGACAATCGAAAGAATCCTCCAACAGACCCTTGCCTTCTGCCCTGGACAGATAGGTTCGCAAAAAGCAGTCTACATCCCGGCGCAAGCTAGACTCTTGCACCCGCAGGCTCTGACGCTCCTTGAAATCTAGTAAAAAGTTCAGCAGTTGTCCCTTGGTAAAGTCAGGCTGCGTAAGGCGTGTAAAGGCCAGATGCCACACCCCTGCTTTAGCCGGGTTGTTGACCAAAAGCCAGTGGATGAGCCAAAGCGAAGCTGGGTCTTCCAGGTAGGGATCCCACTCCTTGAAGAGCAGCGAACCCATGGGCGAAACCTCGAGGCTACGGCCCTCACCCTCGAGCAGAACCTGGGTCGCCAGTCCCCAGTGACGAATGCTCTGTACCATGTTCTTCCCTACACCCAACTCCACCAGGGCTTGATCAGTGCTGAGCAACCATGCATCGCTGGCCACTGCGTCTATAGCCTTTTTAAGCCAGCCATAGCGAAAGGGAAAAGTTTCGTGCCCCGCAAATCCGAAGCGTTCGAAGGAAACGGAGCTAGAGTGCGGAACTTGCTGGATGGCCATATTCACCTCTAAGTTTATCAATAAGCCTTTACCCCAAGCGCACCCGAAAGCTGGGCTGCCCAACCAAGACGGCCTCACTGGGTTGCTACATTCGGCCATAAAACAACCCAACCCCCAACTCTGTAGATCGGGGGTTTGGCTGTGCAGGGCTTGGTTTTGGTTTGGTGGGCGATGTAGGATTTGAACCTACGACCCCACGCGTGTGAAGCGTGTGCTCTCCCGCTGAGCTAATCGCCCGTGCTGGCTTGCTCTCGCAAGCGCACTCAAAAGGGTAACACCCGCTTTTGGGCGTGTCAAGCTGC
>CAZIXH010000167.1:0-4067 GCA_964543055.1 uncultured bacterium | reverse complement strand
TTGGCCAGCCCATCCCCCAGCACTACGCCCTGTGTGAGTTGTTGGCAGGCTTCTTTACTTACCCTGCCGCCCTTGCACCAGGCCCGGTAGAGCTTGGGCACCTGATTACTGGGATGGGTCAGGAGCTGGGTCAGTTGGCCGTCGGTGGTGAGCAACAGCAAGCCTTCGGTGTCTTTGTCGAGCCGCCCCACCGAGTGCAGGCCCGGGTGCCTGGGCACCAGCTCGTAGACCAGTTTCTCGGCGTGTTCGTCTTCGTGGGTGGTGGTGTAGCCCTTGGGTTTGTGCAATGCGATGACCACCTTTTTTTGAGGCATCCGCACCCGTTCCCCATCCAGCCGTACAATATCGCCGGTCTGTACCACAGCCCCAATACCTACAACCTGATTGTTGATGGAAACACGTCCAGACCGAATCAAATCCTCCGCTTTGCGGCGGCTGGCAATGCCTGCGCGGGCAAGGAACTGTTGAAGGCGCATGACTCCTATAGTAACGCAGGAATTGTTGAGTATGGGAGCTCGAGCAATGAGCCCCTATAGCCACCAGCGATTTATTTATCCACCGCCTGCAAATTCCAAACCCTTGGTTTGGGTTATCTTCAAACATTGGTTACGTCCTTCAAATATGCCTACTCCTGCGTGGAAGCAAGCTGTATAGTGCAGGCTGTGATGCTGAAGCTGACTGCGGTCTGAACCCATTAAGTTGCGCCCAGGCAAGATTCACAAGCAGCATTTTGCGATAGCTGCAAGATGAACACAATTCCCATGTGATTGCGGACTGGTTCATCAGGTGAAATACATACAAGAATCACTTGGAAGAGCGTTCTATGAAACCTGGGGATTTGGCGATTTTGTTTTTGCTGGCGGCGATCTGGGCGGCATCGTTCCTACTGGCTCGAGTGGTTACGCCGGTATTGGGTACCTTTCCACAAGTCGAAGGACGCTTGCTGCTGGCGGGGTTGATTTTGCTGGTCTATCTGCGGTGGATTCGGGGGAGGCTCGAGTTCTCCACACGCTGGTTTGAATATCTGGTGTTAGGGGCTACCAATGCCGCCATCCCTTTTACCCTGATCGCCTTCTCGGTACTTCATATTAATGCTTCGATGGCCACCATTCTCAATGCACTGGCCCCCCTGTTTTCTGCATTGATTGCAGCGCTTTGGCTCAGGGAGCGTTTTACCCTGGGTCAGGTTCTGGGTTTGCAACTGGGGATTGTGGGGGTGGGCATCCTGGTTGGTTGGAGTCCGGTTGCCCTCAGCCCCATGGTTTTGCTGGCCATCGGTGCAGGCATCCTGGCTGCGCTGTGCTTCGGATTCAGCACCGTCTTTGCACGGCGCTACAGCCGAGGCGCACCCTTAGCCACTGTAACCGGACAAATGCTCTTCGGAGCGGTGTTGTTGGCGGCTCCTGCTATGGCTACCCTGCCCGCAGCGCCGCCTTCACCCAGCATCCTGGGGCTGTTTTTGTTGTTGGCATTGGTGGCAACTGCGCTGGGTAACCTGCTCTTCTTTCACCTCATCAACAGCGCTGGCCCCACCCAAGCGGGCAGTGTGGGTTTTTTGATTCCGGCTTTTGGGCTTCTCTGGGGCTACGTTTTTCTGGAAGAGCCCCTTACCTGGAGCCTGTTTGCAGGTATGGCCCTGATTTTGCTGAGCGTGGCCCTGGTCAACCGGGTGTTTAGCAGGTCTGCAACTTTTCGGTGAAACCCTTTGCATGTGCTGCGGCAAAGATGTCTATGCCCTAAGGTCTCAGGTCGCAAGTTCGGCCGAGAATCCAGGGTCACACCCTAGAGCCAGAGCCCAGAGCCGTCCAGCGTTTGGGGTGCTTCCCAAGTGTGTTTGTTACCGCATAATGCTCGGTGTTCAGGTAGATACTGCCCTCGTACCCGTGCAGCTTAAGATGATGAACCATTGGTCTGACAGACTCGGTGTGGCGAGATTAGAGTCGAGGGTGGGGTGCAAGAGGGATCAGGCTTCCACCTTTAGCCTGGGGCTTTCAGCTTTCAGCCAGGAGCTATGGGCTATCCGCTATCGGCATTTTTACAGCGGGGATTTCTTCTGAAAGCGGGGTTTGCGCTTTTCCTGCAGTGACGCCAGCCCCTCTTTGGCATCGGGGCCCAGGAAGCCCATAAACTCTAGCGCCAGCGAAGTGTCGAAGTTGGGCCCCATCATGCGTAGCCAGTTATTGAGGGCATACTTGGTGAAGCGAATGGCGCTGGGTGAGCCCTGGGTGAGCCGCTGGGCAATCTGGAGCGCTTCGGCATAAACCGCGCCATCCTCCACGCACCGGGACACCAGCCCAATGCGCTCGGCTTCCTCTCCCGAGAGGGGCTCGTTGAGCAAAAGGTAATACTTGGCCTTGCTGAGCCCGCACAGCAAAGGCCAGACCATTACCGAGTGGTCACCTGCTGCTACCCCCAACCGCACATGCCCATCCACGATGCGGGCGGTTCTACCCGCCACGCTGATGTCGGCCAGCAGCGCCACAGCCAGCCCGGCCCCCACCGCAGGGCCTTCGATGGCCGCCACGATGGGCTTCGAGCAGTTCACCACCCCATATACCAGGTCGCGGGCTTCCTTCCAGACCCGCAGCAGGGCCTCGTAATCGCGGATCATCTCCTCGATCATCTCGAAGTCGCCGCCGCTGCTAAAGGCCCCGCCTTCGCCCCGCACCAGCACCGCACCGATATTTTCATCGGCGTCTATATCCCGCCAGACATAGGCCAGCTCGCGGTGCATCTGGCTGTCGGCGGCATTCAGGCGGCCTGGATTGGAAAGGATGACCTCGAGTACCCCTTCACTGGGCTGGTCAAACTTCAAACGCTGATAACGCTGTTGCCAGTTCATGCCAGCAGTTTACGCAATTGGCTGAAAGCCGAAAGCGGAAGGCTCA
The DNA here is from genome assembly GCA_964543055.1 of uncultured bacterium. GTDB lineage: Bacteria > Deinococcota > Deinococci > Deinococcales > Thermaceae > Meiothermus. The sequence continues at coordinate 1,179 of CAZIXH010000167.1, read as the reverse complement.
AGGCAAAAAGCTATCGTCTCCAATCCACAAGCCACTCGCCACAAGCTACAAGCCATAACATGCTGCTTTCGCCCTTCGGCTTTGTTCGCCTTGCCGAGCCTACCCCATTCGTGGGTTTCTTTGTAGAATCCGCTGGCATGGCCCTATTTGCCGTAAACAAACCATTGGGCCGTACCTCGCACGACGTGGTAGACATGGCCCGCAAACTGCTGGGCACGCGCCGGGTGGGCCACACCGGCACCCTCGACCCATTGGCCACCGGGGTCTTGATCCTGGCTTCGGATATTTCGACCAAACTGGTGCCATTCTTGTCTGCGGAAGAAAAAGAATACCTCGCCTGGGTTTCCTTTGGGGCGACCACTGAGACCCTGGATGCAGAGGGGCCGATTGTAGAAGAAACGCCCCGGCGTCCCACCCAGCGCGAGATTGAAGCGGCTTTGCCTGCATTTTTGACCATGATGGAGCAGACGCCCCCGGCTTACTCGGCGGTGAAGGTAGGGGGGGTCAAGGCCTACGAGGCGGCGCGTAAAGGACAGACGCTCGAGCTCGAGGCCCGCCCGGTCAAATATCACGAGGTGACCCTGCTGGCTTACGACCCGGCCCCCATCGCCTACCGCATTGCCCACTCGGCGGCGGGCTGGCAGCTATCTGAGCGGGGCCGCCAGGTGGAGTTGCCCAGGCCCCTGGCCGACTACCCGACGGCGGTGATTCGTTTGGTGGTGGGGCCCGGTACCTATGTGCGCTCGTTTGCTCGTGACCTGGGCGAACAACTGGGCAGTAAAGCCTTCCTCTCGGGTCTGGTGCGAACCAGGGTGGGCAAGATTGGCCTCGAGCAGGCCCAGGAAATCGAGCACCTGGATATCAGAAAAACCCTGGATGAGCTCGAGGCCCTCTCCTGTCCCTGCGTTGAACTCTCCCACACCGAGGCCAAGCGGGTGATGGAGGGTGTACCGCTGCCCATTCCCGCCAGGGGGCTGGTGGCCCTGGTTGGCCCCAAGCGCCGCCTGGTGGCCATGGCCGAGGGGGATGGCTTCAAGCTACGCATCAAGCGGGTGTTCAAGGAGTAGGCAGCCGATCTCCCTATACCCTGGACACTCGACCCTCGACCCTCTACAGCCTTCAATCCACCTCGAAAGTTTCCTTAATGATGGGCTGGGATAAGACCACCGAGGTGCGGGT
>CAZIXH010000166.1:0-6701 GCA_964543055.1 uncultured bacterium | reverse complement strand
CGCAACTTCTGGGGCGGCCCGCAGGCGCTGGATATTGCCGACGGGGCCAACCGGGCCATGGGTAGCCTGACCGTGCTGGGCGAGGGCGTGGGCGCAGGAGCCCTGGTGGTGCTCAAGCCGGGGGTTACCGACGGTGCTTTTGCTCAGCAGATTGGCGGGGCTGGCCTGCGGGTGGTGCCCAACGCCAAGGGCGAGCCCTCGGTGCCTTTGGGAGCGGCCTCCGCGCCCTGCGCCGGGCGGCTGGCCCAGGTGGCCCAGGCCCCCGGCCCGCCCCTGGCGGTAGGGGCTTTGCTGGAGCGCCTCGAGACCGCTGCCGCAGGGGCCATCGTAGACCTGGACGGCATCCTGGGCATTGACCCCCTGACCGGCTACGACACCGGCTCCGACCTGGACCCAAGCCCCAATAGCAGCCCCATCAACGCCCGGCAGGCCATCCAGCGCAACCCGGCCAGCAACTTCACCGGAGCAGGTACCACCATTGCAGTAATTGATACCGGGGTAGCCAGCCTGACCGGCCTCAACCTGCGTACCGGTGGGGCCGACTTCACCAACCTCGAGACCCCCAACCCCAACCTCGACGAGTACCGGGATGGCCTGGGCCACGGCACCGCCGCCGCCGTGCTGGCCGCCGGTGCTGCCTACGGGGTAGCGCCCGCCGCCGGAATCTTGCCCATCAAGAGCTGCGACAAAAACGGCAAATGCCCCCTGGCTGCGGTCATCCGGGGCATCTGCCATGCGGTGGCCTATGCCGAGGCCGACAAGAGCCAGAAGCTGATCCTGAACCTGAGCCTGGGCAGCGACACCCCCAGCGAAATCGTCTACATCGTCCTCAAAGATGCCCTGATGAAGCGCGGGGTGGACGGCCTCCCGACGGTGGCCGCCGCCGGCAACCAGTGGGCCATTCGCAGCAGCAAAAAGGGCACCCTGCACCACTTCCCGGCCTCGTTTGGGGGGAGCCGGGGCCTCTCGGTGAGCCGTGAGCCGGCCCGCCGCATGACCCCGCTGAAGGGACTCTTGAGCGTGGGGGCGGTGGGGCTGTACGGCAGCGACTTCCGCGTGAGCGGCTTCAGCAACCAGGGCGACTTTGTAGACCTGGTGGCGCCGGGCGAGCGGGTGCGGAGCCTGCGCCCGGCGAACCTCGAGGCCGAGTTCACCGGCACCTCGTTTGCCGCCCCCCTGGTTGCGGGCGCGGCGGCGGTCGTGCGCCAGGCCAGTGCGCTCACCCCCCTGACCCCGGAGGCCCTCGAGCTCACCCTGCTGGCCAACCTCACCAACCCCGGCGGGCTGGGGGATGCGCCGGTAGAAGCCAGGGGTCAGGGCTTGCTGGATATGACCCGGGGCCCCTAGATCGGCTAGATCAGCACGCTCACCGACTGGTTGGTATGCACCCGCCTTATGGCCTGGGCCAGCAGGGGCGCGGTGGGCAGGATGGTGTAGCCCAGCGCCGGGTTGAGCGCGATGGTGTCTGTGAAGACCACCTCGCGGATGGCCGGGTGGGCCAGGTTCTCGCGGGCGTTGCCCACCAGCACCGCGTGCGAGGCCATCACCACCACTTCGGGGGCGGCTCCTGCGGCCACCAGGGCCTCCACCCCGCGCCGGATGGTGCCGCCGGTAGAGATGATGTCGTCAATGATAAGGGGACGCTTGCCTGCCACGTCCCCAATCACATAGCTGACCTGGGTTTCGCGGGGGCCGGTGCGGCGTTTGGCCAGGATGGCCAGGGGCAGGTTCAGCCGCTCGGAGAGCCTGCGGGCCTGCTCGGCCCGGCCCGAGTCGGGCGAGACCACTACCGCATTTTCGGTCAGGCGCTGGCTTTCCAGATACTCGGCAAAAAGCCGTACCGCCGAAAGCTCGTCCACCGGTTGATAAAAAAAGCCCTGAATCTGGGGGGCGTGCAGGTCTACGGTAATCACCCGGTGGATGCCCACGTGTTCCAAAAGGCCCGCTACCAGCCGGGCAGTGATGGGCTCGCGGCCCTGGGTTTGTTTATCCTGGCGGGCGTAGCCAAAGTAGGGAATCACCGCGTTGATGCGGCCTGCGCTACTACGGCGTACCGCATCGGCCAGCACCAGTAGTTCCATCAGGTTATCGTTGACCGGGGGCGCGGTGGGCTGGATCAGGTACACATCGTCGCCGCGGATGCTCTCTAAAAGGCGTACCTGTACCTCGCCGTCGGGGAAGCGCTCCACGGTAGCCTTGCCCAGCGGGATGCCCAAAGCCCGTGCGACTGCCTCGGCCAGGGGGCGGTTGGCGTTGCCACAAAAGAGTTTGACATGTCCACTGTTGGCGTGCTGGACATCCTCTACCAGTTCTGAACCCAGTCGCTGCTCCGTTACGGATGCTCCCCCCATGCTTCCTCCTCCTCGAGTACCCGCATATGCCAACCCATCGAGTTCACTTTGATACCTCAGTATACCTGGACACCCAGCAGGCATCACCGAGCCTCCAAAATGCGGTCTTAATCAAGTTGAAGCAGGAAGCCAACATGTGAAGACCGGAGGAAGCCTTATCTAAGGCCCGATTTGGTGCGTCTTCTTTCAACTGCTCAGTACCTGGCCAATCAGGCTGGCCAGTCGTTCCGAGGCGCTCTCCAAAAAAGTTTCGAAGGCAGTGGGGGCTTCGCTGCCTGCCTGGTCGGTAATGGCCCGTAGCAGGGCCATTGGCATACCCATGCGTTTAGCGGCCCAGAGGGCGGCGGCGCCTTCCATTTCCACCGCATCGGCGGCGAACACCCGGCGTACTTCTTCGGCCTCGCTGCGGTGGGCCAGAAAACGGTCGGCACTGGCAATACGCCCCAGGTAGATGGGCAAGCCCATGGCCAGGGCCGTGCGCAAAACCTTGGAGGTGAGCCCGGCATCCGCGGGAATAAAGCGCTCGCCGGTAGCCAGCTCACCCGGTGCGCGGCCAAACGCCGTAATGTCCACGTCGTACTGCACGGCATCCTGGGCCAGGATCAGATCGAGGGTTTTGAGGTCGGGGTTCAAAGCCCCGGCCACGCCCACCCAGAACGACTGGGCCGGGTTGAAGCGAATCTTGGCATAGGCTACTGCCGCAGCGGCGGCTGCTTTGCCCACCCCGGTTTCGATGAGCACCACCGGATAGCGCCCCAGCTCCCCCTGGTGGATGGTCCAGGGGCCATCCACGGCCTGTTGCAAGCTGAGCTGTTTGCGTAGAGCCTGGGCTTCGGCGCCTTCGGCAGCAAAAAGGGCGACCACGGACATACTGGGTAGCCTAGCATTCACGGGAGCGAACATCCAGCAGTAGCCTTGCGGGAAACGCCCGAATTACGGGAGGTGTGAACTGGAGGGTAATACCATCCTTGCCTGGACACTTCACCTATTATGGAAACGATGAAGTAGTGAACAGGGGTCAGGGGCCAGACGTTGTATTAACTTCCCTCATCAGGGGCCTCCATCAGAACCGTTTGTCGGCGTGTTGATGGGAAGATTTGCCTGATGTTGAGGCATTTCGGGAGGTGGAGGTACCTCAATCCATAATCTCGATGGTTTCCTGGATGTGCAGGCCGCTTTCCAGCACCCGCTGGGCCCAGGCCCGTGCGCCCTGGGGGTCGTGGTCGCGGTAGTTGCCGCACTCGAGCTCACTCACCCCCGGCACGGGCTCGGTATGGTTCACCACGTCCTTCAGCGTTTCGCGGAAAGCCTCCAGTACCTTCTTGGGCCCCGGCTCCCCCAGCACCACCATATAAAACCCGGTGCGGCAGCCCATCGGCGAAATGTCCACCACCCCCTCGAGGTGACTGCGGATATAGGTGGCCAGGAGGTGCTCGAGGGTGTGAACGGTGCCGGTGCTGAGGGCGTCCTGGTTGGGCTGCACAAAGCGCAGGTCGTACTTCTCAATGCGGTCGCCCCTGGGGGTTTCCTTCACCCCCGCGAGCCGCACGTAAGGAGCCCGGACTTTCTGGTGGTCAAGGCGAAACGATTCTGGGATGGGTGGCTTGGACATCAGCTTCAGTTTACAAGGCGTAAAGCCAAACGCCGAAAGCCAGAAGCTGTAAATCCCAACGGCCCTCCACCCTAGACTCTTGACCCTTGACGTTCTTAACCCCGCAATTTCTTCCACAGCTCGGGGGTGAACAGCAAAAACACCGGGATCAGCTCAATACGTCCCGCCCACATCTGCAAAATAAGGATTGCTTTAGACAGGGGCTCCAATCCGGCATAGCTTCCCATGGGCCCTACTTCGCCCAGCCCCGGCCCGATGTTGCCGATGGCCTGGGCGCTAGCGGTGAACCCAACCACAAAATTGTTCTCGAGCAGCGAAATAATCAGGGTACCGGCGGCCAGCAGCGCCACATAGAGCGTAATGAAAGCGGCTACAGAGCGCATGACATCCTCACCCAGGGCCTTGCTGCCCAGCCGCAGGGTGATGATGGCCTGGGGGTGCAGCGAACGGATTAACTCCCGCCTGACAATAGCCCCCACCACCAGCAATCGAATCACCTTGATGCCCCCCGCGCCCGAGCCCGCGCATCCTCCCACAAACATAGCCGCAACCAGAATGGCCTGGGCTGCCGGAACCCACAGGGCAAAGTCGGCGCTGGCATAGCCGGTGGTGGTGATGATGGAGGTCACATTGAAGAAGGCATGGCGGAGGGCGTCGCTCCAGCTATAGTTCATGTCCCGGGTGTGGTGGGTCATCAAAAAAGCAGCCAGCGAGAGGCTGAACACCAGGACAATCAGGGTATAGACCCGCAGCTCCACATCTTTCAGTAGCGGGCGGGGGTCCAGCGTGAAAAAAAGCCTGTACTGGAGCACAAAACCTGCCCCACCCAGAAACATGAACAGGGTGCCGAACCACTGGGCCAGCGGGGTGTACTGCTCGAAGCTGCGGGGGTTGGGGCTAAAGCCCGCAGCCGGTAGGGTGGTCAGGGCGTTGCAAACGGCTTCAAAGGGGGGAACACCGGCGACCCAGTAGCACAGAGCGGCGGCCACGGTAAGGGCAGCGTACACTTTGAGGATGCTCTGTGCGGTGGTGCGCAGCCGGGGGGTGAAGGGTTCTTTTTGGACCCCGGTGCTCTCGGTAATAAAAAGCTGCCGCCCGGCCACAGCCAGATGGGCCAGCAGGGCCACTGCCAGCACCAGGAAACCGACCCCTCCAAACCACTGCATCAGGCTGCGCCAAAAGAAGAGGCTATAGCCAAACTGGGAAAAATCGGCCAGGGCGGTAGCGCCGGTGGTGGTGAAGCCCGACATGGCTTCAAAGAGCGCATCGAGGTAGGGCATACCCCCCGCAATCCAGAACGGGATGGCGCCCAAAGCAGGCACCAGCAGCCAGATCAGGGCGATTGAGAGGAGTGCTTCGGCCCGGCCCGGCTCGTGTCTGGGGTCACCCAGTCTACGGAACCACCCACCCAGCCCCAGACCCACCACAGCCCCGGTCAGGAAGCCCCAGGGCGATTCGCGGAGCAGAAGCGCCAGGGCCTCGAGCCCCAGCATTACCAGGCCCAAAGCCAGGTACACCACGCCCAGAAAGTAGTAGGCAAAGCGCAGGTTTTCGAGTAGCCAGGGTTTAGCTCGAGTTCTCATGTGACACCAAATCTGCTCAGAAGTGACCCAAAAGCGATATACGAGACCCTCGGACGCGCCCCCTGGCGCGGCAAGTGAGGGGCGCGTTTAGCGCCGCTCACGCGCAGCGGTGGTATGAATACCGCCCCTGCCTTTCGCTGCGAGCAGGTCAGGCCATCGAAAGTGTGCAAAACACCCTGGGCGTGTCCAATTCCGGATTGCGCGGCTTCAGAGTTGTCGCGCCGCCAGAGCAATGCAGGTGTGAACAGCCTGGATTTCATCGAGCGCCTCAGGCCCTTAGCCGACGCCAGAGGTCGGGGGTGAAGAGCGAGAATACCGCAATCAACTCGATGCGGCCTGCCCACATCTGAAAAATCATCACCGCTTTGGAGATGGGGTGCAGATTGCCATAGTGGGCCATGGGCCCCACTTCGCCCAGCCCCGGCCCCACATTGCCGATGGCCGCTGCCGAGGCGGTAAAGGCGACCACGAAGTCTTCTTCCAGAACCCCCATCACCAGCGCGCCAATGGCAAACAGGCCCACGTACAGGGTGATAAAAGCCGAAACCGCTCGCAGTACGTCCTCGCCGATGTTCTTGTTGCCGACCCGCAAAGGCAACACCGCCTGGGGGTGCAGGGCCCGCTGCAACTCCCGCCGCACCAATGAGCCAATCACCAGCCAGCGAATGACCTTGATGCTTCCCCCCACGCTGCCGGCGCTACCGCCAATACACATCAGCATGACCAGAAGGGTCTGGGCGGGTACCACCCACTGGGCAAAGTCTGCCGAGGCGAAACCGGTGCCGGTAATGATGGAGGCGGTTTGAAAGAAAGCGTGGCGCAGGGCGGGCTCGAGGGTGTAGTCGTGTCGGAAGAACAGCACACCCGCCATGACCAGCGCTACCGTCAGCACAATCAGGGCGTAGGCGCGAAACTCCGGGGCGCGCAGGGGCGCGGCGCACTCGCGGCCAAAAATAGCCCGGTACTGGTGCAGCAGAGGGACCCCGGGCAGGAACATGACGTGAGCATCTAGCACAGGGGTGGACGGGCAGTTGGGCGCGAATGAGTCGCGGCTGGGGTTGAACACGACGGCGGAGACGCGGGCGGACTGGCTGGTGATGCTGGGCAAGAGTGGGGCCACGGCCTGCCTGCAGGAGGCGGCTATCGGGCGTGTCG
>CAZIXH010000165.1:0-3353 GCA_964543055.1 uncultured bacterium | reverse complement strand
GGGCCCCCGGCGCCCGGTACTCCACCCGGAGCTCCACCGGCGCCGACCCCAGCCGGGCCTGCAAGCGCAAGGGGAGAGCTCCCTCCACCGCCTGGCCGCCCAGCGAGAGCCGGGCCTGGCCCACCCCTTCCAGGGTGAGGGTGTAGGCGCCGGCCCGAGGGGCTACCAGCCAGCCCTGGTAACGGGCCGAGAGAGGCCCAGGGGGCAGGCCGGGCACCGTGCCCGCGAGGGCCAGCCGGGGCTCCACCCGCTGGAGCGCGGGGCCGCGCCAGTCGCCGGCGGCGGAATACTCTGCACTCAGGCCCACCGCTGCCGGTACCGCCGGACGGGGCGGCGCCGAGCAGGCCAGCAAGACCAAGAGCAATACCCAGGGCCAGAAGCGAAGCTTGAACATACAGACCTCCCGGACGGATGCAGGACGAATGCGGAACGTCGGCAGCAGCGTAACCGGAGGGTCAAAAAAAAAACAACCTCTCCTTGAATGTGTAAACGGGGTATAAAATGTAACCACACTGCAAATCCAAAGGTCAGGTCGGTTCCGGGAAGGCCGATGGGGGGCGAAGTGGGCTGCTGGTGTGACTTGGTGCACGGACGCGTAGACGTACAGACACTCTTGCAAGAATCTTGAAAGTCTTGAGGTTATTGTGAGCATCCGCAGGATGCGAAGCAATTCAGTTCGCCCTGCCCAGCCGGTAGCCTGGCGAGCCTTCTCTGGATTGCCTCGTCGCCTTTTAGCCAGCTGGCAATGAACGCGGAGTGAGTGGTTGGCGAGTCTTCGCACCAAAGTTCACTTTGAGATGTAGATGTATGCGTACCTTTACGACGCTGTACAAAGCACATTTACGATGGACCATTACAGAGGAAGCTACCAATACATTCAGTGGTGCAGCAAATAAAGATGCGCAAATGAGGGATACTGAGCAAAGCGCCCTCGTGAAGAAAAAAGCTGAGGCTGCTCATTCCTTGCTTCCACCACCTCAAGCAACCCCTCTTTCACGGCTCGTTACTACGGGGGCTGTAGAGGTAAAAGCTGATACTTAGGGTTCAAAAAGACAGCCTAAGGGCCTTTTGGTTGTGTCAAATGTCTTTTTGAATACGGTATTACTGCAAAATCAAGCGCACGAGCTCCAGCGGTTTTTCCTGTTGCGGCAGGTGCCCGCAACCCGGAATGATGTGCAGTTTGGCGCCGGGAATCCAGCCTGCCAGGGTTCGGCCTGCCTCTACAGGAATTACAAAATCCTGCTCGCCCCACACAATCAGGGTTGGGGTCGTGAGCTGGCCCAGCCTGGCCGGGCTGGGGTGGCCCAGCAACCCCTCCAGGGCCATCCAGCGGAAGGTCGAGAAATAGGCCCGTCGCTGGTCATCGCTCCAGACCCGATCCCAGACCCGTTCCCGCAAAAACTGGCGATCCTCGGGGGGCAGGGCGTCCAGGTTGCCATAATAGGGCCGCAGGCTTTCGTAGGCCGCATCCTGTGAGCCCCGGAAGCTGTTGTAGATTTTTTCACCCTGGCCCGGAGTCAAAAACATCATCTGAACCTTACCCAGTTTGCTTCGCACGGGAGGGCCATCCACCAGCACCAGCCGGGCCGCCAGATCGGGGCGGCGAGTAGCCACCCGCAGGGCCACCGCAGCCCCCATCGAGTTCCCCACCAGCACCGCCTGCGGGATTTTCAGTTGCTCCAGAAGCGCTGCCACCGTGTCGGCAAAAAAGTTGAGCGTATAGGCCCGTTTGGGGTGGTCAGAACGGCCAAAGCCCGGCAGGTCGAGGGCCACCACCCGCCCCCGCCCCGCAAGGAGCGGAAAAACCTTTTGCCAGCTATCGGCCTCGTCGCCCAGGCCGTGAATGAGCAAGAAGGGGGGATCCTGGGACGGGGCCGCCCCCGAGTCGTAGAGGTGCAAACCAACCCCATTGGCCGTCACTCTACGCTGGTAGGGTTTCAGATGGTCGGGAACGGTAAATTTGGGTTTCATAAAATTCCTGAAAGTTGGTCGTTAGACCCTTTTGATTCCCCTGCAACTGTCACAGGTCGCAAGTCTCATGTCGCAGGCCAAAAAGTTGTCGAGGGTCAAGGGTTTCATGGTTCGTCCGTAGACTATCCACACGCTCAAGTTTTGATTCCCCCTGCTCAAATGGCTTCTACCAGGCGCATATAGGCTTCGGGCATGGCGGGCCTGGCGCCTCCGTCGGCCCAGCTGAAGCGCAGGTCTATCAGGTGGCCGGGGCCTACGCCCATCCCGTTGGGGAATAGCGGGGTGTAGTCCAGGGTACCCCGGACTTCCTCGCCGCCAAAGGTTTGTGCGAAGCGCTCGACCTCGAGCGGGTGCCCAAAATGAAAGGCATGGGTATGGGCCAACTCCTGCCACAAGAAGCGCGGCTTGAGAGGGGGTTCGGCCAGTTCGGCCTTGCGGCGCAAGAACACCGAGGCCCGGCCAGGGCGCAGGCGGAGCGTAGCCTCCAGCACATCGCCCAGCGCCCCAAAGCTTCCCACAAAGGGCCGCACCAGGTCGTAGCCCTGGACGTTTTTGACGGTGAGGCCCCCGGCCTGAACGGTATGGCCCCTGGGCGACCTGAACCTGAGCCCGAGCACCTCGCTCCCCATAAAAAAAGTCTGGGCGAAGCCGCCCCGCTTGAGCAGGCCATCCAGCCCCCCCGGTAGCTCCACCGGTGGGAACGGCGGAAATAGCCCTTTGGGAAGGGCCTCCCAGACCTCGAGCAGCCGGGTGTCGCCGGTGGCGATGAGGTACTGGTCGGCAGCGGAGACCTTCAGAACCGGCATGTCCTTATGCTATTCGCACTGGCCTAGCGGAACAACCCACACCGCCCTGGGTAGGGGTCGGGGATCAGGCCGGATCGGGCATCAAAGCCCATCGCATAACCGCTCTTTGTCTCGGGCCAGCCCTGCAAATAAGGCTCGCCGGTACGGGCGAAGTGGAGCCACTGAGACTGGAGCGCTTGGGCCAGGGGCCGGGAACTGTCCAGCGCCTCTGCGGTCAGGAACAAAGCCCTCGAGGGCCAGGTGGTCTCGGTGCCAAAGAGCAAGGGCAGTTCGATGCCGTGAAAGCTGCCCAGGAAATCCAGTACCGGTGAAGCCCAGGTCACCAAATAACTGTAGGTGGGGGCGTGGCGGGCCTGGGCGGCCCCGGCGGCCAGCGTGGGGCAGAGCAGGATGCGGTCGGTCTGGAAGTAGGCCCAGGCCTCGGCGGGGGCGGCGTAGCGGGCCTGGTAAAGCTTCCGTTCCCGCTCCCCCAGGCCGGGGCGCTGGGCCCCGACCCCCCCGGCCAACCCCGCCCCGTCGGTGGGGCCCGCCCTGGCTCTTAGACACCTACTGCCCCTGCCTCCCCCTACACTGCTT
>CAZIXH010000164.1:0-5749 GCA_964543055.1 uncultured bacterium | reverse complement strand
GTATAGACATTCGGTGACGGGTGCATCGGAAAAGTTCACCGAGAAGTTATAGACTTGCAGACCTGGTGTAAGGGTTCCCACCACGAAACTGTAGTGATCTACATCAGTAGGGGTGTGCAGGTTTACCAGGTAGCTGCCGGGTTTGGGAGCTTTAGCGGTGCCCAGGGTTTCGTTGGCCTCGAACTGGTCGGGGTCGAGTGCTTTGGGCGGGGCCAGAACTGCCAGATGGTACAGATTCAGATCCCCGCTGGTCAAGAAGGTATAGGTGCCAGGAGCCACCAAGTCCAGCTTGGTTTGCTTGCGGTTGCCTTTGAGCAGGGTCTGCACGGTCTGCTTGGCGGGAGGGCCACTATCTCCATCTTTGAGCAGATTGACCTTGACCTCACCCAGGTTTTTCATATAGGTGACATCAAAGATTACGCTCGAGTAGTCGTTCAAGGTGAAGCGGTAGTAGTCGAAGTCGGGGCCAATGGTCAGATTGTCGTAGGAAACCCCGGTAGCCAGCGGCTTGTTCTGGCTCGAGCTGTCGTTGGGCTCAAAGGCATCGGGTGGGAGCCGGTTCTTGGCAGCCTCCTTCACCGCCTTGAAGGCATTGACGTAGCGCTTGACCCTGGTGTCCGGGGAATCCGTCCAGGCGGTATCGCTCAAAATCTTGCCGATCTGCGCGGGGGTAAGGCTGGGGTCTATGGCCTTGATCATGGCCGCGATGCCCGCCACGAAGGGGGTAGAGGCGCTGGTGCCCCCAGCGATGTCCAGCCCACCCCCGGTCTGGCCGTTGGGCATGGCCCAGATGTTGGTGGGAGCCCAGAGGTCTACCGAAGCACCGTAGTTGGAATAGGAGATGCGGGTATTCTTACCATCGTCCAGCGCCCCAATGCAGATCACGCCGGGTACCAGGCAGGGATACAGGTATTCGCTGTCCACGTCTTTGTTGTCGTTGCCTGCGGCAGCCAGCAACACCAGCCCCTTAGAAAAAGCCATCGCCATCTCTAAGCCTGCGGTGCCGGGCCACAGCAGGCAGTCCAGATTGCAGTTGCCGCCAAAGCTCATAGAAATGATCTCGGCACCCCAGGCTACAGCGGTCTTAACCGCTCGCTTGACTTCCGAGCCAGAGAGATCGGTCTTGAACAGATAAGGCTCGGCAACCAGCCCGCCGGTTCCTGCAGCACCATAACGGTTGTGAAGGATACCCGTTGCCACACTGGCGCTGTTGTTGCCGTGCCATGGACAAGGACTTCCCCCTGTGCAGCTCGCAGGGTTAGCCCCGCCAGCAAAGTAGTCATCGCCTGTAAAATCGTACTGGATGGGCTGGTAGCTGGTGGGTAAATCGGAGACCGTGCCACCCCCGCTGATGATGGGCATGCCGTTGCCATCCAGCCAGAACCCGCCGTCAATGATGGCTAGCCCCGGACGGAAAGTGGGGCCGATAGCCGCAATAAGTTGCCAGGCCTGCACCACGCTGGATTTGCTGCCCGCAGCGGAGAATACACTCCAATTGAAGGCATCTTGGAACCCGCTGCCTGAGGGGGCTTCCTCGGTTCCGAAGAGCATTGAAGCTGCAGGCTGGTACACGAAGTTCAGGCTAGCATTGCGGCCTGCCCGCAACTCGGCGAGGGCCAGGGCCATCAAGCGGGCCGCATTTTCAGAGGAAATCTTACGGGTGCCCTGAAACCCCCTGGCTTCGGCATCAGCTTTGAAGTTGGTCAGGGGAAAGTTGCTGGGGTCAAGCCGGATCACGTACTCGGTAGGCTGGGTGTCGGCAGGCTCGAGGGTGATACCCAGTTCGGGGGGCGGGTTGGGCACTGCATCGGTCTCGAGAACTGTGCCACCATACCTTGCTAAAAAAGTATCTAGCTCGGTTTGGTTTTTGGGGCTCAGCACGATCTCGTTTTCGATAAAGATGCTCACCACTCCGTTTTTGTCCTCCACAGCCGCCAGTGGCCTGGGCCCTTTGCCCTGGTCGGGGATGGCTCCCTCTGCTGGGGCAAGGCTGGAGTCAATGGTGTAGCTAAAAGGTTCGGCAGGTCTGGGCTGCTGGCAGGACACCAGGACTACCAGACCCAGCTTCAGCAATTTTGCAACCTTCATGTTAAACCTCCCCTCAGATCAAATCTCTTGCATGGTTGCAGCGCTGCAAGCTAACAAGTGTTTGTTAGATACCTTAACCGATCCTCCGTTACGTCAGCGTTATTTTTTTGGGACATTTGCACCACCCGAACCCTCTAGGCTGATAGAAAAACGGGGAGGAAGACTTGAACCACGTTCGCTGGCAACTGGATTCTGGGGGACGCATCCGCGCCTGGGGGGCGGGAGCCGCCGCGTTTTTCCGTCTGCCAGCAGAACAGGTGCTGGGTAAGTCCTGCGCCGAGGTAGTTCGGGGCACCGACGGGTTTGGCCGCCCTTTGTGTGGGCGCTGCCCGGTACTGCGCGAGATCAAATACGGGGCCTACCAGGCCAGCACGGCGCTCTCTTGTGGCGGTAAGCGCCTGCGTTGCCAGGGGTTTGCCAATGGCGATATTCACATCGAGCTCAAGCCCGAAAGCCAGCGGGATTCCAACGAGGCGCTGGCTTCGCTCTCCTGGGCGGTACGCAAGCTAACCGAGGAGCCCGAGCGCTTCTTCCAGACATTGCAGGTTTTCCTGGCTGGTCTGCGCAGAAGCCTGGGCATGGAAGCGGCCGAGCTGTTCCTGGCCGACCCCCAGGAGCGCTACCTGGTGCTGACCGCCTACAATGGGGTACACCGCGAGGCGTTCATGGAGAAGCCCTGGTTTGCCTGGGGCGAGGGCTATCCGGGGCTGGTTGCCCTGGGGCATAAGGCCCTCATCACCCACGACCTGGCTTCAGACACCCGCTATTTGCGGCAGAAGGTCAAGAAGCTGGGCTACAAGACCTATGTGTGCTACCCCATCGAGCTTCCTCAGGGTCTGATTGGGGTGCTGAACCTGGCCAGCCGCGACCCCGAGATTGACGATGAAGCCTTGCTCGAGCAGCTCTCCCTGATGGGCCCCATGCTGGCGGCCTCGCTGTACATGGTGCTGACCCGGCTGGGCGAGCGAGGGCTGCTCTCCATTGCGGCGGCGCTGCGGCAAGGCCACGAATCCCAGGGCCTCGAGGCTTTCCTGGCCCAGGCCACGACCCTCAGCGGGGCTTCGTGTGTGCGGCTGGTACTTCAGGATGGGCGCAACCTCACCCAGGGCCGCTGCGAAGCGCCGGAGTGCCCGCACGTGCAGCAGTGTCCGGTCTGGCAGGGCAAGGTGCGGGGGGTCAAGGTGGGGTTGGAGCCCTGCCCCCATACCGCAGAAGGGCGGCCCCGCTACTGCTTGCCGCTGTGGTCGGGTGGGAGCGTGGTGGGGGTGCAGCAATTTCACTTTGCCCGCACACCTCAGCCGCCCAGCCAGGCGGTCGCGCCGATCCTGTGGCTGGAGCGTCTGGGAGCCGAGGTCCTCTGGCCCCATTCGGAGCAAGCTGAGAAGGAAAGCCTGCTGCTGGAGATTCACACCCTGGGGGGCTTGCAGGTACGCCGTAGGGGCGAGTTGCTTTCGCCCAGGGCCTTTGGTCGCCGCCAGGCTTACACGCTGTTCAAACTGCTGCTTGCCCACCGGGGCCAGACCCTTTCCAAAGAAGAGCTTTGTGAGTGCCTGTGGCCGGGAGAAGACCCCCGCGAGACCCAGCGCCGACTGCATGTGCTGATGCACGGTCTGCGCCAGGCCCTGGAAACTGACCCCACCCAGCCGCAGATTGTACTCCGCGAGGGCGAGGGGTACCGGTTTGCTCCGCAGGTTCGCTATTTCCTGGACGTGGAGCGCTTCGAGGCGTTGTTGCACGAGGGCGATGGTCTGGATGGCACCGCAGCGCTGGAGCGCTACCGCGAAGCCCTGGCCCTCTACAAAGGCGACTTCCTGGCCGACGAGCCCTACGCCGACTGGGCCGAGCTCGAGCGCAGCTACTTGCGTGAGCGGGCAGTGGGGGCCTTGTTCCGGGTGGCCGAGATTGCCCTCTTGCAGCACCGGCCCCGCGAGGCTCAGGAAGCCTACCGCCGCATCCTGACCCTTGACCCCTGGCGCGAAGAGGCCTACCTGCGCCTCCTGGAAACCCTCCGACAAAGCGGCCAGGAAGCCGAGGCTCGAAACCTCTTCGAGCAGTACCGAAGCCGCATGGAGCGGGATGGAGTAGAGATTTCCGGGGAGATGGCTCTCCAGATGTAGGCTCAGATCAAGTCGTTTCCAGGTTTCAATGGGCGTGTGTAGTGCGTCTGTAGCACCGCCTGGCAATGGTTGGTAGGAGCTTCCTTATAAGGCTTTGAATGCAACTGGCCTTTTAGCCTCGCTTCAAACACTTTTCTTTTTCCGCGCTTCCGCCATCTGCAAAAGCTGCTCTCGGGTAAAGACCCTCTTGCTCATGGCAAAGGCAAAAACCGCCACCCCAGCGGCCTGCAAAACCCCCGACAGAACCAGCAATGCCCGCAGGCTCGAGTTTGCACTGTAGAGCGCCCAGGGCTCCGCCGCCAGGCGCAAGAGCAACCCCGCATTCAGGGTGTAGTAGGCCAGGGCCTCCAGCCCTTCCTGGCGTATCTGCGCGGGCCGGGGCATCATCCAGAAGGCCACCCCCATCACCAGGTTCAAGAAGAACCCCACCAGCCCGGCGTGGACATGGGTGGTCTTGAGGTAGGGCACCAGGCCGGGCCAAAGGTAAAAAGCGGTGCCGGTGAGCACTGTGTACAGCAAAAAAAACAGGCTGCTGCGCACAAACAGGTACTCGTAGAAGGACATGCTCAGGAAGAGCTTAGCCTCGCTCGTCGGGACAGATGTCACGGGGTGTTCTGAAAAACTCGAGGGTGAAACTGTATGGTGTTTGCTTACCATCTCATACCCGATCTGCTCAAGGAGGCACAGGTGCCCTCCGAAGGCATTCTGAGCCGCACCCTGCATAGCGAAGGGGGCGTCAAGACTGTGCTTTTCGCTTTCGATACCGGGCAGGAACTCTCCGAGCACACCGCCGCGCGTCCGGCTATCCTGCAAATTCTTTCAGGGCAGGGGCGCTTGAAGCTGGGCGAGGATGAACAGGAAGCCAAACCGGGGTGCTGGGTGTACATGCCCGCTGGTCTGGTACACGCCATACGGGCCGAAAGTCCCCTGGTAATGCTCCTAACCTTGTTGCCCAAAGTATGATGCCGGTCTCATCCACCCCCAGAGTGCCCCTCAAAACCGTGGCCCTTCCCAGCGAACACGGCGGCTGGGGCTTTACCCTCGAGCCCATTCTGTTGGGCTTGCTGGTGGCCCCAAGCTGGGCCGGACTGGGCCTGGGGATTTTTGCCCTGGCAGCCTTTTTCACCCGACACCCCCTCAAGCTCTGGCTGGCCGACCTCCGGCGCGGCAAGCGCTTTCCGCGTACCCCGCTGGCCCGGAACTTCGCTCTGCTGTACGGAAGTCTGACCCTGGCTGGGCTTCTATTGGCGCTCTGGACGTCCCGTGGGCCCTTTGGCTGGCCCCTGCTTCTGGCGTTGCCCCTGGTGGGGGTACAGCTCTGGTTCGATGCCCACAACCAGGGGCGCAACCTGCTCCCGGAGCTGGCGGGGGCGGTGGCGATGGGAGCGATTGCCAGCAGCATGGCTCTGGCTGCCGACTATGAGGCCGGTCTGGCTTATGGCCTGTGGGGGGTCTTGGCCGCCCGTTCGGTAGCTTCGATCTATTATGCGCGGGCCCAGGTTCGCCGTGCGCGGGGCGAAATGGCCAATTTACAAGCCGTGTAC
>CAZIXH010000163.1:0-3233 GCA_964543055.1 uncultured bacterium | reverse complement strand
GTCTACTGGAATTCCGCGCCCATTGTCCTCCACGGTAATGTAACCGTCTGGGTGAAGCGTGGTGATGAGCTCTGTAGCGAACCCTGCCAGGGATTCATCTACAGAGTTGTCCAGAATCTCCTTGAAGAGGTGATGGTAGCCGTCGGCCTGGGTGCCGCCAATGTACATAGCAGGGCGGTGGCGAACCCCTTCTAAGCCTTTTAGAACCTTGATTGCAGATGCGTCGTAGTTGGCAGTGACTTCAGTACTCACTTCGTTAGTATAACACATTTCGCTATTTACATAATAACCACAACCAAAGCCCAAATCGGCGAAAATACTCTCCAGGACAAACTAATCTAAGGCAATTTGGTAGGACAAAAGGTGATACAAAAGCTCCAAATGGGTTACAGGCATGCACTTTTACTTGTCTCAGACAAATTTCTACAAGTAACTGCAAATCGTGAACTCTGTTCAAATTCCGATAGAAGCGAATTGGGGTGCATTGTTTTTTACTGCAATCCTCAGAAATCCGCGTAGTCTTTGGGAGAAAGGGGTTGCTATGTCCATGAGAACCATTGTTGCAGGGCTGCTGGCGATCGGGTTGTTGGGGGCTTGTTCGCAGATTGTGGGGGGCTTCAGCGCTTTCAACCTCACTGTGCCCAAAGAACCCTGTACCCTCTCGGGCGGCGTGCGTGAACTCAACCTGGCCTTCAACTACACCGGAACCCTCAAGGGCGTGAACCTGACCTTTACCCCCAATGGCAAATCGCCTGTGACCGTTAATATCCCTGATTTGAGCGCCCCACCCACTGGCCTGCGGGTCAACACCCTGACCGCAGGGGAAGCCCGGCTCTTCATCAACCTTGCCACCCTCGAGCCCAGCGGTACCTTGGCCCAGGCCATCCCACAACCCAACCCTCGCCAGATCTACCCGATGGACATTGACCTACAGACCATCGGCAGCAACGGGGAGCGCCCGGGAGTACTCAAGCTGACCAACGTGGACGTGGCGAATTGTTACGCACCCTGATTATCGCGCTCTTCACAGACGTGGCCGCCTACGAAAACGAGAAGGGACAAGCAGACGTGCCTCACCCCGGTGAGGCACGCTTGTCTGCGTTGCGTCTGGGCTCAGACGCATGTTACGCACCCAAGCGTGGGCCGGGCCCGGCCCACGGGTGCTTGGGTTTCGAGTTTCCAGGCGGCCACTGTTCTGTCCAGGAGAAGGTTTTCTTGAAGCCGGATGGCTCAAAATGGGTGAAGAGCGCTCTAGCGCTTGACCGAACCCACGGCGCTGATGGCGTGTTCACTCGAGCTCGTACTCAGGCGCAGCCGCTTGCCCAGTTCGCGCCACCAGATGTAGGAGGGGCTATCCAGGCGCTTGACCTGCTCGAGGTCGGCCTCCTTGCGCCAGAGCTTGACCCGCATCAAAAACAGGTTCAAGAACAGGTCGCGGTACTCGGCGCTGGCCCGATCCATATGAAAGTGGAAACGCACCCCCCGGTGCTGCGAAAACGAGAGAATGATGGGCACCCCTTCCGGGCCTTCCACCGGGATTTCCACCACGCTGTCGGTAAAGGTCGAGGCGGTGAACTCGTACTCTTCTTGAATCATGCCGAGCTCGAGCAAAATCAGGGCAAAAGCCCGCATTTCGAGGCCATTGATCTCGCGGTAAATACGGTCAAAGAGGTCGTAGGTGGAGCTATAGTGAAACTGCTCCCCCGGCTGCTCAGCCCACCACATCGCATACTGCCCTTTGGGCGCAGAGAGGGCGGCCTGGATGTAAAGCCGGTCGCGGCGGGTGACGGGCTCGAGGGTTTCAGGGTAAATGGCCAGTAAATCGTCGGTGCTGTAGAAAACCGGGCGAATACGCCCCCACTTCTGGGCCAGCTCATGCACCGCCACATAGTGAGCGGCTGATTTTTCGTCAGCGATGGGGTAGAAAAACAGGTCGTACTCGCCGTCTTCGGCCCGCACCCGCAGGGGAATTTCCAGAACCCCCTCGCGGGTCAGGCGCAGCACATCGGCTTCCAGCACCTGAATGCCCGACTTGCGAAAAACCGTCTCCACCGTGGTTGCAAACATCAAACGATTGGCCGCCTTCACTTCGGGGGCGCTGCTATGGATCAGGCCCTCGATACGAACCTTGGGCCAGTGCGCAGGAGCATTGGTAAAGAGTTCTTGCATAAGAATCCGAAAGAAGTAGAGCTACCCAACCCAAGGGTAGCGAGGTTTTCATGAGCACCTTGTGATATTTAAGGTGCAGTGACGTTACGTGGCAGATGAGGCCCAAGTGCAGGTCTGTGGGTTGCCTTCAGGACGGGGTATTCGTTCACCAGACCCCCAAATGGGGGTATCCGCTTATCGGGTGGCCGGCCCGATGCCATACTGAACCCTATGCCCAGAAGGCTCCAACTGTTCTCGACCCTGGTTTTCCTGGGTTTGGGGCTGGTAGTGTGGTGGGCGATGAGCCAAGCTGCTGAAAAACGTCTGAATCCCAATAAGCGCGACTGGGAAAGCTTTGTGGCCCGCCAGGTGGCCGAACAGACTGCTGAACGCCCCTACCCTTTGCGGCGAACGCTAAACTTCAGCCCCTTCGAGGCGGCGCTGGAACGGCTCGAGGCGCCCATGCTCGAGCGCCTGCAAACCCTTACCCAGCAGGCCACCATCCCTGAGCTCCAGGCCGAGATGCAGGCCGGACGCCTCACCTCCGAGCAGCTCACGCTGTTTTACCTGTGGCGCATCCGGCGCTATAACGACCGGTTGCGGGCTTATCTGGAACTGAACCCGGCGGTACTCGAGGAAGCCCGCGCCCGCGACACAGAGCGCCAGCAGGGGAAGGTACGCGGGGTGCTCCACGGCATTCCCCTCAGCCTCAAGGACAACATCTCCACGGCGGGCCCCCTGCACACCACCGCAGGCGCTGCCGTACTGGCCGATCACATTGCCGACCGGGATGCCTTCATCGTGCAGAAGTTGCGGGCCGCCGGCGCAGTGATTCTGGGCAAGAACAACCTTTCGGAGTGGGCCAACTTCATGACCAGCCAGTCGGTCAACGGCTACAGCACGCTGGGCGGCCATACCCGCAACCCCTACGGCCCCTTCGATGTGGGGGGCAGCAGCAGCGGTACGGCCTCGGCAGTGGCGGCCAACCTGGCCGTGGCCGGTATCGGCTCCGAGACCTCGGGCTCGCTCATCTACCCCGCCGCCCAGAACAGTGTGTTCACCCTCAAACCCACCCTGGGCCTGGT
>CAZIXH010000162.1:0-3347 GCA_964543055.1 uncultured bacterium | reverse complement strand
ACATCGTGGACCGGAGCCTGCGCCCCGGCCAGGTTAAGCAGGTCGACTGGGCGGTGGACGGCTACCGCACCCGCATCACCCGCACCATTACCCGCCCCGATGGCCAGGTGGCGGTGGATGTGCTCAACTCCAACTTCCGCCCCTGGCGGGCGGTCTATCAGGTTGGGCCGCAAGCCCCGG
Source organism: uncultured bacterium (assembly GCA_964543055.1). Taxonomy (GTDB): domain Bacteria; phylum Deinococcota; class Deinococci; order Deinococcales; family Thermaceae; genus Meiothermus. The sequence continues at coordinate 3,167 of CAZIXH010000162.1, read as the reverse complement.
CTCCAGCCGAAGAGGTGGCCTCGAGGTAGCCCCTATGCCGGGCTGAGCTCTACCCGGTTGCGCCCGAGGTGCTTGGCCTGGTACAGGGCTTTGTCGGCCCGCTCGAGCAGATTGTGAATGCTGTCGCCCATGTGCCCCTCAGCCACCCCAAAGCTGGCCGAGACGGCCCCCACCTGCTCGAAAGGCCAGAAGGCGATGTCCTCGCGCAGACGCTCCACCGCAGCCAGCACATCGTGCTGGCTTTCACCGCGCATCACAATCATGAACTCCTCGCCGCCCCAGCGCCCCAGCATATCGCCCTTGCGCAGGGAAGAACGCAGGCGTCGGCCCACCTCCTTGAGCACCTCATCCCCCACCGCATGACCGTAGCGGTCGTTGATTTGCTTGAAGTGATCAAGGTCTAGCAGCACCACATAGAGCCCGTGCGCCCGGTTTGCTTCCCCTTCCAGGTACTCGCTCAAGGCCAGGCGATTGGGCAACCCGGTCAGGGGGTCGGTGCGGGCCAGGGTGTGCATCTGCAACACCTGCCGGTGGGCATCGGCTAGCTGATCCTTCACAATGGCCAGGGCATAGAGCAGCCCGGCCATGGCAAACAAGCGCATCTCGCTGCGCGCGAAAGCTAAAAACTCTTCGCGGTGCTGCCCCAGGGCCACCTCTCCCCCCAGGCGCAGCAAACCCAGGCCAAGGGTTACCCCCACCAGGGCCAGGCTGTAGATGAGTCCCCTGCGGGCGTCCAAAACGATGTAGAGCAGGATCATCACAAAGGCCATGACCCAGTAGGTGCTCTCAATTTCCACCCAGTTCTGCCTCAGGTCGCCCCAGAACAGGTAGTAACCCAGCTTGATGGTAAAGAAGGCTGCGGTGAACCCGATAGCTTCCTGCTCAATACGGTTCAGGTTGGCCTTGCGCGATAACCGCCAGGCCCAGACAGCGCACATCAGCATAAACACGGGATACAACCAGCGAATAAACTCTTCCCCTGGGCGCAAACCCCAGATTAATACCAATATCGGAATGGCCAGTACCAGGCCCCAAAAGTAGGCGCTCCGCTTCTTATCCTTGACCCTGTCTAGCTGCAACCCCTGCACAGTACCAGTTTAAGGGGCTAAAGGGAAAACCTTGGTGCAAATTTTGTAGTGCGGTACAGTCACTACGTAACGGAGGTTTGCCCGCCCGCCCCCGCGGCGGAGGATTTTTCCCCCAAGCGACGCTCGTTGCCGGCTCGCAGGCGCTTGATGTTTTCGCGGTGCGTCCAGAAAATCAGCCCTGCGAGCACCAGCACGGTCAGGATTTCCCAGAAAGGCCGCCCCAGCGCAAGGGTAATCACCACCGCCGTCAGACCGCCAATCATGCTTCCCGCCGATACAAACCGGGTGAGCCACATGGTCAGTATGCCCACCGGAAAGGCCAGCAGGGCTACCAGGGGGTCAAGGAACAGCAAAGTACCAAAGCTGGTCGCCACCCCTTTGCCCCCTGTAAAGCGCAGAAACACCGAGTAGTTGTGACCCAGCACCGCGGCCAGCGCCACCCCCCCCAGCAAAAAGCCCTCGATGCCGAATAAGCGGGCCAGCAGTACCGCAATACCCCCCTTGAACACGTCGAACGCAGCTACCAGGACTGCCGGGCCCGCCCCCAGGGTACGCAGAATGTTGGTAGCCCCGGTATTCCCCGAGCCTACTTTCTGAATATCCACACCATAGTAACGGGCCACCCAGGCGCCCGCAGGAATTGCACCAAACAAGTAAGCCAGCAGCAAGATAAGCCAGGTTGTCCACTCCACACAGGCATTTTATATGGACTTACCCAGGTGGTACGTGCGTAATAGCTCAGAGACCGCCTTGAAAATCGCCCAGTAGCTTCTCTTAATACGTGGCAAGGGTTAAGTATCTCCACGATAGAAACGTAATGGGTAGGGAAAGGGTGATTCACGAGGCCGCGCCGCTGCAAACCCCAGAATTCGCACTTCCGTTGAGCAGCATGATATTTCTATTGCGGGCGCACATAGAGGGTGGTGCGAAACCCATCCACGGCATGGTTGCAGTACCCCGATGTCGGCTATAGACCGTCAGCTATCAGCTTTAGTAGAGCTTTCGGCCTTCAGCTTTGGGCTTTGCGCTAATCGCTAAAGCGCTCTTCTTTCCAGGGGTCGCCCCGGCGGTGGTAGCCGTTGACCTCCCAGAAGCCGAGTTCCTCTTTGTCCAGAAACTCCAAGCCCCGTACCCACTTGGCGCTTTTCCAGGCGTACAGGTGGGGCACTACCAGGCGCAGGGGGCCGCCGTGGTCGCGGGGGATGGGCTGGCCAAAAAGGGTGTGCGCAAGCATGTTTTGCTCGAGCAAAAAGTCTTCCAGGGTAAGGTTGGTGGTGTAGCCACCGTAACAGTGAACCAGCACGGCCCGGGCCTGGGGTTTGAGTTTGACCTGCTGCATAAGGTCCGGCACGCGAATACCGCTCCACTGCACGTCCAGCTTGCTCCAGCGGGTTACACAGTGGAAATCGGCGGTCAGGTCGGACTGCGGGAGGGCCATCAGGTCTGCCCAGCTCAGGGTTTTGGGTTCTTCTACCTGCCCCTTGATTTCAAAGCGCACCTCCTCGAGGCGCACGGTAGGGGTGGGGCCGTAGGTCAGCACCGGGAATTTCTCGGTGAGCACCTGGCCGGGGGGCACGCGGTGGGTGTCGGTGTTTTTGGGCTTGAAGAAGTTGCCAAACATACCCGCAGGATAGGGGTAGCCCGGAGCGGCTCGGGTAAGCGAGGGCACAAAAAGATGCGCAACCGTTTTGCAGGGTACTTTTGAAGCACCTGTTCGCTCTCGTAGCTTGGGGGAGCAGGGCCCTTTGCTTATCGCTACCGGGTATTCAATGCATAGTCGTATAGATGCCTGTACATCTTCACTGGAATACGGGACGTCATTGCGAGCATCCGCAGGATGCGAAGCAATCCAGATCGCCCTACCCAGCCAGTAGTTTGGCAACCTTCTTCTGGATTGCTTCGTCGGCCTTTGGCCTCCTCGCAATGACGGCCGCCACCTGGGAGATGGGTTGGCGCTGTCCCTTATACCCATCTGACGCTGCCGACGACCTCCTCCGTGTAACTATCGGTGTTCGACGTTTTATTAACAACACAACAACTTCCAACTCTGCTGATCGTGACACGTCACATAAACACACA
>CAZIXH010000161.1:0-2577 GCA_964543055.1 uncultured bacterium | reverse complement strand
GCCGCCCGCGAAGCCACCAAGGCTTTTCGTGCTAAAGAACGGGCTTTGCTGGAGCTGTTCAAAAATGGTCGGGTGGTGCTGAACGGCCTTGAGCTGCCCAACGTGGAGCTGCTGCGTGACCTCCTGCGCTACATAGAGCGCGGCCCCGGCACCACCATTGGCCCCGAGGGGCAGCCCATCCGGGTCGAGTTCACCTCCGAGCCCGCCCTTGTACAGGGGCCAGACTGGAGCCTATGGCTCGAGCGGGGCGTGGTCTTGCATCTGCTAAAGCCCGAAGATCTGGCCCTGGAGTCCGGCCATGCCTGAACGCGCCACCCCGCCGGGGCTGCAGATGGCCCTGCGTACCCTGCTAGAAAACCCCTTGCTGCTGGAGGACATGGAGGGCTTCCGCGAGGTCTGGGCGTGGCGGGCCGAGGTGCGGGCCTGGTTCGAGCGGTACGCGGGCTGGATGGTGCAGATGGGGCCTGGGGTGTTACGCCTGCTGGCACCTTCCCCCCACTCCGACGGCGGACGGGCCCTGGGTGAGCTGGCCTCGAGTCGGGCCGTGGCCCTTTTGGCCTGGGTGCTGTGGTTTCACGAGTACCTGGGTCTGCGCCTGGGCGAGCCCAAGCAGTTTAGCCTCTCAGAAATGGCCGAGCGGATATCTGCTCAGTCGGGCCTCAACTTCAGCGAGATTCTCAACCGCCGGGCGCTGGTGCAGGCGGTGCGCTGCGCCCATCGAATCGGCCTGCTGAACATCCTCGACGACGAGAGCAGCCGCTGGGAGGGCGGCGAGACCACCGGCGGGGCGCTGCTGGAGTTTACCGTCGGCGCTGCTTACCTGATCTCCCGCCCCAAAGCCCTGCCCCAAAGCCCGGTGCAGCGGGCCGTACAGGCCCTGCTGGTGGGGCCTGCCCTGGTGCAAGCGCACGACCCTGCCGCCTTTGCAGCCCTGGAGCGTAACGAGGCGTTCGTGCAGGAAGCCCTGCAAGATGCTCTGGGCTGGCCCCTGGATTTGCAACCCCACTACGCCTGTTTGCTGCGCGGAGGCCAGACCGGCCTCTACCCGGGTCGTAGCGTGGCCGATGCAGTGGCCCTGTTGCTGGTCGAGGCGGTGCGCACCGAGGTGCAGGAAGGGCGCCTCGAGGCAGATGCCCAGGGTCATGTGCGGCTCTCGAGCACCCGCCTCTACGGCCTGTTGGATCGCGTCCGCGAGCAGTACCGCCAGCACTGGGGCGAAAAAGGCAAGCAAAGCAGTGAGCGTTTGCTGCGCGAGGTCGAAGTGGTCTGGCAGGAATGGGGCGCGGTGGAACTGGAGGGTGAACTGTGGGTACTCAAACCCCACCTGGCCCGCTTCACCGCCCAGTACTACGATCCCGAAAAACCCCTCTTAGAGCACAAAATCCGTCGCACCCGCAGGCGCTAACCTTGGCAGGGTAAACTCTTCGAGGTATGCCCCACGACCCCACCGAGCTTGAACTGCGCCAGGACCCGCTGCAATTCTTCATCCACCTTTCCCGCACCAGCCCCGACATCACCACCTTCCGCTTTGCCTCGGGCAAGGAGATTGTTTTTCTCAACCACCCCGACCTGATCCGCGAAGTGCTCATCGAGCGGGCCGAGCAGTTCCACAAATCCGACCTGACCCGCGCCTTTGCCGGGGGCATGGGCAACGGCATTTTGCTTTCCGAGGGCGAGTTCTGGAAGCAACAGAGCCGTCTGATGCGCCCGGCCTTCCACTACAAGCGCCTCCAGGGCTACGCCGAGGTAATGACCCGGTTTACCCTGGAGATGCTCGCGCACTGGCAGAACAGCGAAATTCGGCACATCGACGAGGACATGAACGCCCTCACGCTGCGGGTGGTGGCCAAGTGCATGTTCGATGTGGAGGCTGGCGAAGACCGCGAGATCATGCACCGGGCCATCATGCTGGGACAGAAGGTGGTGGGGCAGATGGTCTACGGCTGGCTCAACCTGCCCGACTGGCACCCTGCCATGAACCGCGACGGTATCCGGGTGGTGCGGGCCCTAAACGAGATGGTGAGCCGTCACATCGGCTGGCGAAGGGAGCGTGGCGACCTGGGCGACGATTTGCTCTCCATGCTGCTGGAGGCCCAGAACCAGCCCGATGTAGAGCTTTCTGACCGACAACTGCGCGACGAGGTACTTACGGTAATTACGGCGGGCCTCGAGACCACCGCTAACGCGCTAATCTGGACGTGGTACCTGCTCGACCAGCACCCAGAAGTTAAGGCCAAACTCAAGGCTGAGGTGGACAGCCTGGGCAAGCTACCGGGCTTTGAAGAGGTGCAACGTCTCCCCTATCTGGATCAGGTCTTCAAGGAAAGCCTGCGGCTGTATCCGCCGGTCTGGATTATTGGGCGCGAGAACGTGGAGGCGCTCGAGCTCGGCGGCCTGAAGCTGGCCCCCAAGACCCAGCTGGTGATGAGCCAGTGGGCTACCCAGCGCGACCCCCGCTTCTTTGAGCGGCCCGACGAGTTTCGGCCCGAGCGCTGGACCCCGGAGTTCGAAAAATCGTTGCCCAAGGGGGCTTATTTCCCCTTCAGTCTGGGGCCTCGGGTGTGTACGGGTCAGGGT
>CAZIXH010000160.1:0-4888 GCA_964543055.1 uncultured bacterium | reverse complement strand
AAGCCATAATCCAGTCGGATGGGGGGCAAAATAGCGCCCAGCAGGTCGAGGTTGATTTGCAAACCAACCCCTACCCCCAGGAAAAAGGCGTCAAGATCGGCAGGGGCTGGCCACATGCGGCCAAAATCGGTAAACACAAAGCCATAGATGTTGGTTCCGCCGGTTGGGCTCAGGCCAAAATCGTAGCCATACTCGAGGGTGCCGTTCAGAACGGTAGTTCCCTTGTCCAGAAAGCGGGGGTCGTAACCGCGCAGGGTGGTGATGTCGGTGCTGTTGCCGCCCAGGCTGAACTTCTGGCTGTCCTGCGCTGTGCCCAGAATGGTCCCAAACGAAAGCCTCAGACTAATGGCCTGCCGGGCTGCCTGGTCAATCTGGAAGTAGTTTCTGCCCGTCACCACCACCGGCACATACTGGGTCACATCGCCGCCTTTGGGGAAGGTAATACCGTAGCCAGTGCTGAGGTTGACCGAGAAGCCCTGGGTGGGGAAGGTGGGGCTATTCAGGGTGCTGTAGGTGGCTCCTAGGTTGAGCGTAATGGCCTGGAACTCACGCACGTTTTGCTCAAACTTGCTCTGTGCATCTTGCAACAACACATTGCTGCAAGCGGTGTCCTCGGCAACCGGAGGGTTGGCTTTGTTGGCTGAGTCCGGCACCTTGACCAGGCATCGGGGGCGGTTGGCATCGTTGACTTCCAACAAGGGAATATTCCATTCCCACCCCAAACCTGCCGAAAGCCTCAGGTTGGGGAAGTCTCTGCTCAGGGGACGGGAAATAGAGAAGTTGATGCCGGTTTTGCGTTCGGTGTACTGCCAGATTGAGGTCTGGTCTTTGTCGTCAATAATGCCATCGCCGTTCAGATCAGGGGTATTGCCGTTGTACTGCTGCTGCAGCGGATAGTTGATGTTGGCCTGTGGCTGGCTGTACACACTGACCCCAAACGAGGTGCGCACGTCCTTGAAGTCGGCAAAATCCAGGTAGATCCAGGGAATTCGGTAGGAGGCACTGAAGGTCAAAAACTGACCTGCATCGTTGGGGTTGATGCCCAGGGTCACGTTGTACTGGTGAGCCAGACCCCACAGGTTGGTATCGCTGATACCGATATTGCCCTCCCAACCCGTCAGGCTGCTCCACGATATCCCGGGAATAAAGCTCCCGGTTTGGGCTTCGCGAAAGCTCAGCACGATGATGATGTCTTCAGGTTTTTCGCCTTGCTGGGGCCGCACCCCTGGAGGTTCGCGCAGCAACCCGGTGCGAAGAATGTTGGTAATGCCCTGCCGCAAAGCGTTCACCGAGAACAGGCTGCCGACAGGGGGCATCTCGCGCAAAAACACGCTGGGGTCGGTGCGGGTCAGGGCAGGCTCGATGCGGTAACCCGCAATGCGGAGCTCCCGCAACCGCTGCACATAGACCCCTTCGCGGAAGGTGATGTCGGGCTGGCTTACCAGGTCGAAACCTGCATCGCGGTATTCCCGCAGGACTCGAGCGAAGTCTTCGTTGGCCAGGGCCGGGTTGTATTCATCGCCGGGTTTGAGGCGAAGCCTGGGTAACAGTTTGTCGGTGGGGATGACGGTATTGCCTTCGATTCTAACCTCGCGGATAGTCCCAAAGCGCTGCTCGCCCGCCTGGAAGGTCAGGCGCACCCCGTCCTGGCTCACCCGCTCGGGTCGGAAATCAATTACCCGGCTGATGCTACGGGACAGGGTATTAACCCCGTCCAGGATCCGGTCTACGTTGAAGGGATCGCCTATCTTGAGGCCCAGCGAGCTGATATCCACCCCTCGAGCGTTGATCTCGGCAATCTTGAGCTCACTAAATGCCACCCGAAGCACGCCGTCTACCAGTGCAGTGCGGGCCAGGTCTACCCCGCTACCCCGAAAACCGGCTGCGGCGTACACATCGCCAGTACGACCCACCGCATCGCGGAAACGCTCGAAGGAGAAGCGCCCATTCTCCACCACCGGTTGAAAGAGGGGCTCGAGGCGCTCTTTGGGTACGTAGGTTGCGGCTCCGACCTCTACCGACCTCAGTTCGGGGTTTTCCTCGATGTTGAAATTCAGCTCTACCCCACCGGCCACATCCCTGGCTTCCGGGGTAATTTTGGGCTCAAATGGAAAACCTTCGTTGCCATAGATACGCGCCAGGGCCTGGGCAGCCTCGGTGGACTTCTTGGGATTGAATACCGAGCCTATCCCAATGGCTTGCTCGGTTTCCAGGTATCGCAGCACGTTGGCCTCGGGAAAGGCTTTGGAGGATGCGGTAACTTTGGTAATGGCTGGGTTGGTCGTGACCTCCACTACCAGTTTGTTGCCATCCAGACGAACCCTGGCATCCCGGAAGTAGCCTGTGCCCAACACGGCAGCCCTGGCCTGTTCCAGGTCGCCGGGTTCATCGCCCACCCCAAAAGGCAGTGAGATGCGTACCAGTGCTGCCAGCACGGTATCGGTACCCCGCACCTCCACCTCCTCGATGGGGGCCGCCAGGGCCATACCCAGCAACATCACGAGGGGTAATAATCGCTTCATGCTGCCAACCATATGCGAGGCGCGTGAAGCGTGAGTGAGAGCGGATTTTACCCAACGCTCTGGAGCTATCCGCAAGGTTAGAAAGCCATTCTGGTCAAGAGGCATACCACACCAGCTTACTATCATCCAATCCAGGATTAAGATGAAACCCTTTCCAGTGCGACACGGCATGGATGGGCGCGAGGGTATTTTTGTGTGAGCAGTGGGAACGTAACGGATGATGCAATCAAGGGATATATAGGGAATCAAGAGGCAGAGGAGGGAGAGGATTTCAGGGTGGAAAGGGGAGTAGCCGGCAGTAGCCGCAATGACCTGCTTCCAAGTGGTCAAAGAAAGCTATCGTCTGAAGGCGGTAGAGTGCTCACTTGCCCATGTGGAACCACAGCCAGAAACCAATGAAGGCCACGCACAAAAGCAAAAACCCAATCGGCAGCATGAAGGAAAAGTTGCGCCGCCTTACCTGCACCTCAGGCAGGGTGGGGTTGTTGGCTTTGAAAGCCCGTTTGATTGCGCTGGCATCGGCCTCGTTGAACATGGGCTTGCCCGAGCGCCAGTCTTTGGCAGTCTTCCAGTCGTCGCGGGCATGGGTAGGTACATCGGGAATGGTTTGCACGGGGGGTAACGAGACAGTTTTGGGTGATTTGGGACGCTGATCAATTTGCAGCTCGAGGGAGTCGGCCAGGCTTTGCAGCTCGAGGTTGTGCGGGGCCAGCCGCAGTGCATGGTTCAGGGCGTATTGGGCCTTGTCCAGCTCGCCTAATTCCTTCAGGGCTTTGATGTGCAATAAGAGCAGGGGCAGGTTGTCGGGGTCTTCTACCAGACCTTCTTTGGCGCTGCTGGCCGCCTGCTTATGATCACCCAGCAGCAAGAAAGCCTCGGCTCTGACCCGCCAGTAATCGGGCCAGCCCAAATCCATCCAGGAAACCCTGTCCAGTACCCGTAAAGCCAATAAGGGCTCTCCCCTCGACAGGTGTTGCAACGCACGTTCAATTCCGCTAGTGGCATCCAGTTGGGTCATGATTAATGCTTGAATCTCCTCCCTACCCTCACCTTAACAAGGACTGGAGGGAAGTCCGGTGATTTCTAAACGCCGCTTGGGCAGAGGCCGTTAACAAGAGGGTTAAGGTTGCCTGTGCAGAGCTGGGGGCTAACTTGCCCTAGCAGGCCCATTTGGATGCAGGCTGTCCTCCTGCTACCATGGCTCAATGAATGCTTCTTTACTGGTCTTTGATTTTGATGGCTGGAAGCTTAATGAGGTTGCAATAGGCGAGGATGTTTCCAGACTGGCTTTTTTGGGAGAGGAAATTCCTACCGAACGTTCCCAGCCTGGCTGGCTTGAAAAGCTGGTCAACCGCTTCAGGGGAGGCAAGGCACGTTACCTGCAAGACAACATCCTCGAGTACGCCCCCTATGGTCTGGCGGTTGACTTTCAGGGCAGTACCATTCTTGGCTACACTTTTTTTCTCAAGCACAGCAATCCCTTTGGCTACGATGCCTACAAAGGCCAGTTCGTCAACGGCGTGCAACCCCTAAATCTCACCCCCTATACCACTCGTACCGAGCTCATCGCCCTTTTTGGCCCGCCTACTCCCCTGGAGGGCGTGGAACTGGATCCCGACGATCCCTGGCTGACTTATATACAGGGTGACTGGGATTTGACCTTTTCCCTCGATGACGATGGGCAGCTCGAGACCATCGAAGCGCTCTGGTGTGGCGAACCGTCCTGAGAAACGTCGTTTTGTGTCACCTGGCTCGCCACCATGCAGGTCAGCAGGGTCGTTGTTGCTTGTTCGGTGGCCCCAGGCCCGGCAAAAAGGGTAATTTCCGCACCCTGGCCCAGGTAAAACGGGCTATCATGAATCATGCAGCCCGTAGACAAAACCTATCCAACCGATGGGCTGCATGGCGTCTTGTGTGACCTGGGCTGGCCTGCATTCAGCCCTGGCCGAGAAGCCGGATTCCAAGGGAGGTGCTTTATGAAGCTGGGCTCCAAGGTTCGCAGCGAACTCCTCTCCCGCATCAGCTCCAATCCCGATATTCTGCGCGGCAGGCCGCGACTCAAAGGAAGCCGTATTGCGGTATTCATGGTTCTGGAAGCCCTGGCTTCACAGATGTCCATCGAAGAAGTGCTGGTGCAGTGGCCCGAACTGACCCGCCAGGACATCCAGGCCGCGCTGCTGTACGGGGCTCGCTCCACCAACTACGAGTGGATCGCCCTGCACGAGGAGTGATGCGCATTCTGCTCGATGAAAATATTCCCCAGCGGGTGCTGTGGTGGCTGATTGGCGAGGGCCACGAGGTGGTCACGGCGCGGGAGGTGGGCCTTACCGGGCGCTCCGATGCCTTTTTGTATGCCTACGCCGAGC
>CAZIXH010000159.1:0-5365 GCA_964543055.1 uncultured bacterium | reverse complement strand
CCTTTTAGCTTCGCGTTCTCCTTCAGGTTCTGATACCACCTTCACCTGAACACTCAACTTTGATGAATCCCCACACTCGGCGACACCCAGCGCCGAAAGCTCAAAGCCAAAGGCTCTGCGAGGAGTGTGGAGGTCGTTGATATAGCTGGCCTGTATGGTGCGTGTTCAAATCAAGTTGTTATAGTTGTAACCCTGGACGTATCCTTCCCTGACGCTGAAAAAGCCGCGTCCTTGTGCGTAAGCCCCAGGCCAACGAAGCAATCCAGGTCAGTGCATCCTACCCCGTGCTGCCCAGGTATTTGCTCCTGACACGGCAATTGATGAGGGGTGAGTCGGTCTAGCTTGTTCTTCCCTCGCGGCACACGTCCTTCACGCTACAGCTACGGCACTGAAAGCCGGGGTTTGGCTCGACCACCCCGGCCTTGTAGCGGCTGTGTAATTGCTGGGTTTTGGTGAGAAGATTCTCGAGCACCCCCCAGAGCTTTTCGATGGGCTTGCCATAGACCCGCACCGGCTCCCCCAGCACCTGCCAGGCCCAGATATGCACCTGCCGAATGCGCCCCTTGAAGGCCGAAAGCAGGGACCCGGCGGCCCAGCGATCCCTCCAGAGGTCACGTTCCGCTGGTTCGGCATCCTCGGGATGGGTCTCGGGGGCCACGAAGCGGTAGAGGTGGGCCTCGCTACCTTTGCGCAGCACCCCGTCCAGGTAGGCTTCCAGCCCCTGGCCCTGTAGCCTGAAACCCAGGCTCAGCTCCCCCAAAAGACTGTAGTGATGGCGCATCCAGCCTTCGGCCTGAGGAAACTGCTGGGCGAGCGCCTCGAGGCGGGCCGGCACCAGTTTCTCGGCCTTGCGTAGCTCGCGCACCCACTGCTGCCACCACGGGGGCTCGGTCTCGTCCGGCGTAAATTGCGAGGCCCAGAATTTGAAGCCACACTCGTCATAATAACGCAGGTCTTCGACACCCGCCTGCCCCAAAAGAACCCGGCTCAGGGGAGCCTTGTAACCTTCGGCGCGGGCCGTCTCCAGGTGGCTGGCCGGGGGCAGCTTGGGCAGGTAGGGCGGCTGGGGCTGGGAGAGGAGGGCGGGTTCGGGCTCGAGGGCCCCCTCCTGGCTGGCCTCGGGGTAGGTGATGATTACCTCATCGGCACGGGCCTGGAGTTCCTGCAAGAGCAGCCGATCCCGCCCCAAAAAACGCCTGGGCAGGAGGCCCCCTGCCTGCCGGAGGGCTTCCTCCAGGCCCACTCGCAGTTCCTCGGGCACAAAGTAGTCCTCCTGCTCGCCGGTGCTGTAGGCACCCTCCACCGCATAGGTCAGGTAGAGCTTCTTCCAGCGCTGCCCGGCAGCCAGGGTGGGCGTGAGCAGGGCTACTCCCCCCGGCGGGCGGTGCGGCTCGTAGGTCTCGGCCAGCAGGGCCGCCCACCAGTGGCGGAAATCGGGGCCGGTGGCGATGCGGTGGGCCTCGAGGGCCCGCTCCATCAGGGTGGCCCGGCGCGGGCTGTGCCGCACTTCGGGCAATGAATCCAGAAGTTCGTTGGCCCAGGCCAGGGAAGGATGCAGGTTGGAGGTATGGGCAGGGTCAAACCCCGACCCTTCCTCGCCGGGGGGCCGCAGGCGGGCGAGCCAGGAGGCCCAGACCCCCTGCATCCCCAGCTCGGCGGCCAGCCGGCTGATGGCAAAGGGGCCCACCAGGCTGCGCTCCAGGGCCGCCCGGCCCAGCGGGGCCAGGTCGGGCACGGCCAGCAGGCGCGAAGGGATGGGGTAGTCGGGCAGCTCGAGGAGCTCGAGCAACAGCCGCCCCTCGGGGGTCTCGGCAGCCGTACCGGCCCGCTGGTCTACGAGGGGAAGACCGTACTCGTCGGCTAAAGTGAGCAGCGCTGGAATCCGCGACTCCGGCGCAATCACCGCAATATCCAGTGGCGCCAGCCCCAGCGCCAGGTCTTGCTTAATCGAACGCAGCACCCAGCGGGCCTCGCTGACCGGGTTCTGAGCACGGTAGGTCTGGGTGTGGATAACCTTGTGGACAAGTTCCTCATCGGGCGTAAAGCCCGGTGGGGCTTCCGGCAGGCCAACCCAGACCGGAATGTAACGGGAGAGCGCCTGCAAGAGCCGCAGCTCGAGCACCCCCAGCTCACGGAAGCCGTCCACCACCACCAGGTCGGGCTCAAACGGAGCCTGCCCCTCCAGTAAAGCCAGCGCCCCGGCCCGAAAGTCGTCGTAGTCCCAGCGGCCCCAACTGGCCTTGAGTTCCTCGTAGCGGGCGTAGACCTTTTGCAAACGCCGGGCCTCGGGGCTGTGGGACGGCAGGGCCTCGGGCTTCACCCCGTTGCGTTTGGCCTCGGCAATGGCACGGGTAAACAGGCGGGCCTCACCGGGGCTGGGCAGGAGGCCTTCGCCTTCCGTCAGCGCCTCCCCCACCAGCGCCACCCGGCCCGGCCCGGTCAGAATGGGCTTGAGGCCAAAACTGGCGGCCAGCAGCCGGTAGTAAAGCTGCTGCGAGGTAAGCACCTCGAGGCCCAGCACCGCGCCCCCCTGGGTAGCCCGGCGGTAGACGTAGGCTTTCTGTGCGGGCAAACAAACCCACCAGACCCGCTTGCGCTGTTGCAGGTAAGCATGCGCGACCTCGAGCAGGCGGGTGGTTTTGCCGGAGGCCGGAGGGCCGACAATCAGATGCACAGCTCCACTATATCGGCCCGCTCTAACCGGATTCAGAAAAAGAGTTTACAAAACAGAAAGGACACATCAACACAGCTACCGAATCGCAGGCTCCACCCCCGGGAACCGCACCGGCGAACGCTGGTAGGCCGCCAGCCAACGGGGGTCTGACAGGGGCTCGAGGTTCCGCCCTAGCGCCAGCACCCCCACCACCCGGCCCTGGTGGGTCAGAAAGCAGCGGTAACCCCTGGGCTCACTCACGTACCAGTTGCCCAGGTTGAGGGTCTGGGCCACCCCCTCAAAGCGCCGGGCAAGCTGGTTGCGCAATCGCAGGGCATCCTGCACGGGGCGATCAAACGCCACCACCGCGATGTCCTCGAGGCCCAGCGGCACCGGGGTCAGGTCTATGTTCACCGTGAGGCGGGACACCGGCACACCCTCCACCCCCAGCACCACCCGCAGCAAGAAGCGCTGGGGCGCCGCCCGCTCGGCATAAGCAAACTGGGGGCGCAGGGTCTGGAAAAGGGCCAGGCAACGATCCATCACCGGCGGCTCGCTCGGTTGAGCCCAGCCCAGCGCCCCAAAACCCCAGGCCCAGAGGGCAATCGCCGGCAGAATGGCCCTGCGCCCCACGGCTTCTCCCCTACTCCCGCACCCCAAAGAGCGAACCCAAGCACATCTCGTCGGTAGTCCCCTCGCCCCAGGTCATGTAGCGGGGCGGCAGGGGCTCCCCACCCGGGCCGGGGATGGCCGATTTGTTGTCGTAGACGCAGGTAACCCGCACCCTATCCCCCTGGCGCAGCCGCAAGGGGGTCTGATACCAGTACTCGCCCTGCCACTGAAAGTTCCACTGGGGAATGTTGAGGAGCGTCCGGGCGCCTGCCGTGCCGGGGTTGACCTCCACCTTGAACTCCACCCCTCGCAGGTGCATGTGGGCCGTGACCCCGTACACCTCCATAGCGCTCTGAGCGGTCCAGTCGCAGGAGGTGGCCTGGCGGCTGCCGTCGCCGATCTCTAGCCGGGCGTAGTCCTCGATGGAGGTGTTGCACAGCAGGTGAATCCAGTCGGCAATGAAGCCCAGCTCTGTCTTGGCTCGAGCGTACTCGCGGGTACAGGCTTCCCCGGTCAGGCCGGGCGGGCACTTAATCTCCACCGGGGCAGCCAGGGTCATGCCCACCAGGCGCTTGAGCTGTACGCCTTTGGGGGCCAGGTACAGGGCCATCTGGGTGGCGTCGGGGTTAGCGCCCGAGGAGGTGTTGTAGTGCACCTGCATCACCACCCGGCTGCCGGCCCGCAGAAACCGGCCCGTGCCCTCCGGCAGCAGGGTGGCTCCTCCGCCCGGCACCCAAAAGCCTAGAATGCCGCCGATGTTGCGGGGGTCGCTGCTCAGGCCCGGCCCGCCAAAGCACTTCCAGCCGGGGCCGGGCTCGGCGCGGTCTTTGGCCTCGGCGGCCCCCACCATATCGGGGCCAATCAGGAACAAAATCACGTGATGCACGCTGCGCTTATCGCCCGGAATAATCTTGTAGCCGGTCATGTAGGTGTCCTGCTCGAAGGTTGCCTGCATCAGGAAGCAACGGTAATCGTCCTGCAGGGCGTCGTCGGGGGTGTAGGGAGGGTTGAGGGTGGCTACCAGATCGGGCGATGGTACCGGCGCGGCTGCTTTCACGGCTACCGGCCTGGGTTCGCCCAGCGGTGCGCCCGCCTCGGCCCAGGCGATGAGGGCAGCCTTAGCGCTGGCCGAAAGTTTGCGTTCGTCCTTCAGGGGGGGTGTGCCCTCGCCGGGGGGCCAGGGCGGCATCCGGCCCTGCTTCACCGAGTCGGCAATGGCCGCCGCCATGTTGCGGGCCCAGCGGGCATCGTCTAAGGGAAAGGGAGCAATGCCCCCTTCGGTATGACAACCCGCGCAGTTGGCTTGCAGAATCTCGGCCACTTCCCCGTGGTAGGTAGGGGGTTGGGCGGGCCCCGCTCCAATCGAACCCAGTGCCAAAAAAACCAGCAGTAGCAAAGGTCTCGGCATATTTACCTCAGCAGTTGGGCGATTTCTTCCTTGAGTTTAGCAGTGGAAAGGCGGCTGGCCCCGTAGAGCATCCGCACCAGACGGCCCTGGGCATCCAGCAGGGCCAGCGCATCGGTATGAAAGACCAGCCGCCCACCGGGGGCCAGGTTGTACTCGACCCTGGCAGCCTCGGCAATGGGGCGGATGGCCTCGGGCCTGCCGGTCAGGCCCTGCACCGGGGCAAAACCCCTCAGGTATTTTTGCAGCGTCTGGGGGGTGTCGCGCTCATCCACGCTCAGGAGGAACAACTGCAGGTGGGGTGGGGCGCCCAGGGCCTCGTAGGCAGGTAGCAGGCGGCCCAGCGTGAGGGGGCAGGCGTCGGGGCACTGGGTGTAGCCAAAGAGCACCACCGCCGGGCCCTTGGGGGGAAATGCAAACGCCTTGTTTTCGTGCGAACGCAGTTCCACGCCAGGGAGCGTTCTGGGCGGCCTGAAGTCGGCAGCCCCCGGCCCGGAGGCGGGCAGATAATGCCCCCCGTGCGCCCAGACCAGGCTGGCGAGCCCCAAAAGAAATAGGCACGGTAGAAGTGGTTTCACCTTCACCATCATGACCGGAACCACCCCAAAAGAGAATCGGGTAACGCAAGACGAAATGCTCTCTGTACTAGGCACTTTCCAAACGAGAGGAGGCGGGAGGTTGGGGGTAGGGGGTAG
>CAZIXH010000158.1:0-18016 GCA_964543055.1 uncultured bacterium | reverse complement strand
CCGCAAGGGCGGGCGCGGTCTTGCGACCCCGCCGGCCCCGGGGCGGGGGGGGCCATGAGCCGCAACCAGGGTCTCAGGCAGTGGCGGGGCAAGGAGTGGGTGCGGGAGTTGGGTCGGCAGGGACTCATTGTACGGAGCCCCTCCCCCAGGGGTTGGGTCGAGGGGGCTCCCGGTGCTTACAAGGACGTGCCCGCCGTGGTAGACGGCGCGCACGCCGCAGGGCTGTCGCGCAAGGTGGCCCGGCTCGAGCCCCTCATCTGCATCAAAGGCTAGGGCAGGCCCTTGAGCCACTGCCGGAACTGCTCAATCTCGCGGCTCTGTACGGTAATAACGCCCCGGCAAAAGCGCTTGAGTTCGGCCCTGGCGGCTTGCTGCAAACAGGCTCTGGACATGTCCACAGCATCCTGGTGGTGGGGAATCATACCCTCCAAAAAGGCCCGGTCTACCGGCATCTCGTGGCCGGGCATGGTCTGCATCCCCATCATGGAAGCCTCCATCATGGGCTTCATGTCGGCCCGCATCATCTGCATGTAGCGCTGGCTGGGGGCTACGCCGTACCAGGATTTGAGCCAGCCGGTTAGTTGGGCTATTTCCCTGTTCTGCACGGCCACAATTTCCTGGGCCGCCTTGCGGATGCGGGCATCCTTCGAGACCTTCAGTATGGCCCCCGCCATCTCCACTGCCCCTTTGTGATGCTCAATCATCATGGACATGTAGGCAATATCGAAGTTACGCCCCGAGAGCTTTTTGAGCTCGTTCATGGACTGCATGGCCATGCTGCCGTGGCCGCTGTGGTCGGTCTGGGCCAGGCCCCACCCGAGCAGCAAGACCGCTACGAAGCCGAACATTTTTGCGTGCATATGCGCCTCCTTAGGGATGGACTTGTTATGAACCAATCCACAAGCGGGCATTAAGTTGCGCCCGTATAAGGTCTCAGAGATCAATCCAGGCTTTGCAAGAAAATCATGCTCCGGGCGCAATACCCGCATGATTTTCGATCATTCCATTGTCCAAAACATAGGCGGGAGGTGCTTTGCCACCTGTGTTGATTTGGGGTTTCCACTGAAAAAACTCATACCTGCGGAATCAGCTTTCCGGCCCTTGCCCCGACCCTCGAACCCAGCGGTGCTCTGAAGGAGCGCAGCCGCAGGGCGTTGGACAGTACAAACAAGGAAGAGAGGCCCATGGCCGCCCCGGCCAGCATGGGCGAGAGCAGCCAGCCCGTAAAGGGATACAAGACCCCCGCCGCTACCGGAATCAGGAGCACGTTGTAGGCAAAGGCCCAGAACAGGTTGAGCCGGATATTGCGCAGGGTGGCCCGGCTCAGCGCAATGGCATTCGGTACCCCGCGCAGGTCGCCCGACATCAGAATGACGTCGGCGGTCTCCATGGCAATGTCGGTACCGGTGCCGATGGCCAGCCCCACATCGGCCTGGGCCAGGGCCGGGGCATCGTTGATGCCGTCGCCCACAAAGGCGACCCTGGCCCCGGAACGTTGCAGTTGTTGCACAGCCTGGGCCTTGCCTTCGGGCAGTACCTCAGCCAGCACCTCGTCTATGCCCAGTTGGCGGGCAATGGCCTGGGCGGTATGGCGGTTATCGCCGGTAATCATGGCCACCCGGAAGCCCAGCCGGTGCAGGGCCTGGATGGCCGCCGGGGTCTCGGCCTTGATGGGGTCGGCGACCGCCAGAACCGCCGCCAGTTGGCCGTTGATGGCCACATAGAGCGGGGTCTTGCCCTGCTCGGCGAGTTGCCTGGACTGCGCTCTGAAGGGGGCGATATCCACCCCCCGTTGGGCCATGTAGCGCTCCGAGCCCGTGTCCACACGGTAGTGAGCGACCTGCCCGCTTGCGCCCAGGCCTGGCAGAGCTTGAAAATCGAGCGGCTCCAACAGCTCCAGCCCTCGAGCCTGGGCGGCCCGCACAATGGCCTGGGCGATGGGGTGCTCCGATTTTTGCTCGAGGGAAGCCAGCAGCCTGAGTACCACTGCCTGGGCGAGGTCCAGGGCTTCAAAATCGGTGAGCTCGGGGCGGCCCGGGGTCAGGGTGCCGGTTTTGTCGAGGGCCACGATGCGGGCCTCCTGCAGGGTTTGCAGGGCTTCCCCGGTGCGGAACAAGACCCCCATCTCGGCGGCCTTGCCGGTGCCCACCATCAGGCTGGTGGGGGTGGCCAGCCCCATCGCGCAAGGGCAGGCAATAATCAGCACCGCTACCGTGTTCACCAGGGCAAAGGTCAGGGCGTTTTCGCCGCCAAAAACCAGCCACACCCCCGCCGTGAGGGCTGCAATGATGAGCACAATGGGCATGAAGACCGCCACCACCCGGTCGGCCAGGCCCTGAATGGCGGGTTTGGAGGCCTGGGCGTTCTCGACCAGCCGGATAATCTGGGCCAGCACCGTACCCTCCCCCACTGCCGTGGCCCGGAAGGTCAGGCTGCCATTCTGGTTGAGCGTACCCCCCACCACTCGAGTACCCTCGCTCTTGGCCACAGGCACAGGCTCACCCGTAATCATGCTCTCGTCCACGTAGCTGTGACCCGAGACCACCACCCCGTCCACCGGGATTTTTTCACCGGGGCGTACCACCACCAGGTCGTCCACGAGCACCTCGTCCACCGGCACTTCCAGCTCGGCCTGGCCCTGCCTGACCACCCTGGCGGTTCGGGCCTGCAAGCCCAGAAGCTTTTTCATAGCCTCGCTGGTGCGGCCCTTGGCGATGGCCTCGAGGTACTTGCCCAACAAGACCAGCGTAATGACCACTGCCGCCGCCTCGAAGTAGACGTGCTGGGCTTTGGGCGGAAAAACCTGTGGAATCAGCACCACCGCCAGGCTATAGAAGTAGGCCGCCGAGGTGCCGATCATGACCAGGCTGTTCATGTCGGGTGAACCCGCCCGCAGGGCCGAAAAGCCATGCCGGTAGAAGCGCAGCCCCGGCCCAAACTGTACCGGGGTAGCGAGGGCCAGCATAACCCAGTTCCACACCGCCTCGGGGGCCAGCGAGCGCAAGAACATGTGGGCCGGCATCCAGAGCATCGGCAGCATGGCCAGCAAAAAGAGCGGCACCGAAAAGTAATAAGCAACCGTGAAGGCCCGCCGGAGTGAAGCGATTTCCCGCTGCCGGGCTTCGCGTTCGACATCGGTGCGGTGCTGGCCGGGGGTGGCTTCGAGCACCCCGTAGCCCGCCTCCCGCACAGCCCGTTTGAGCTGGGCTGGCCCCGCCAGCGAGGGCAGGTACTCGATACTGGCCCGCTCGGTAGCCAGGTTAACGCTGGCCGCGAGCACCCCTTCGGTTTTCTGCAAGGCCCGCTCGACCCGCCCCGCGCAGGCTGCACAGGTCATGCCGGTAATGCCTAGCTCGAGCTTTGCTACCAGGGGCTTGTACCCGGTCTCTTCAATTCGGGCCACCAGCGCAGCCGGGCTCACCTTTTCGGGGTCGTAGGCGATGCGGGCATTCTCGGTAGCGAGGTTGACCTGGGCCAGCTCCACCCCCTCCACCTTCTGCAAGCCCCGCTCCACACGGGCCACACAGGCCGCGCAGGTCATGCCCTGAACGCCGATTTGAAGTTCTTTGCTCATAATGCCGATAGCCGATGGTCTATGGCCGATTGCCTAGAAAAACCATGCCTTAGAGCTTGATGACCCCAGCACGGGTTGGACGATTGCCGGGGCTCCCCTGGAGAGTGAAACTGCGTGCCGAAGGAAGCAGATAGTTTCACCGGATGAAAGCTGTTTGAAGAGCTTGTCATTGCCGACCCGGATGTTAGCGATACTTCAACACTTCCATCAGTTCCTCGACCATCTGCTTGGTGTCGCCCCGCAGGGCGGCGCTGGCCACGTGGTGCTCGAGGTGGCTTTTAAGCACCATATCCCCCACCTTGTCCAGTGCGCCCTGCACCGCCTTGATTTGTTTGAGCACATCCACGCAGTAAGGCTCGCCCTCGAGCATCTTGAGGATGGCCTCGAGGTGCCCCTTGGCCGAGAGCAGTCGGTTGCGGGCCTCCTGCTGCACCCTGGGGTCGAGGTGCAGGGGGTGTTCGTGGATCATCTCAGGCCATCCTGGGCTGTAGCGAAGGGGAATCTACGCGGGCCGTGTAGCCCTCTTCCTGTACGGCCTCGATGAGCTTGTCCACCGCCGCAGAGCCGGTCACGATGGCGCGGCCCTCTTGCAGCGAAACCTCCACTTGCTCCACCCCCTGCACGCTTTTGAGGGCTTCGGTCACATGGCGGACACAGTTGTTGCAACTCATGCCTTCGATTTTGAGTTGGATCATGCTTTCCTCCTCAGCCTCGAGTATACCCACCCCCCCTGGGGTGGGGTAAGGACGCAGGTCACTATTCATCAACGCCCTTGGCCGAACTTTGGTGGCAAGCTATGCGCCTTTGGATGCTCCACAAGGCCCACTTGCCCGGCGAACCACTTTGCCAGGTCGGATATTGAGAACTTCACCGCACCGGGTTCTCCGGCCCCCGGCCCCGGTAGGCATCCACAAAAGCTGCCGCCAACGCAGCGTCCCAGGTTTCCAGGCGGAGGAGCTTGTTCCAGGCGGTCAGTTCAACAGCCTGGCCCAGCCCCTGCTTGGGTGCCACCACCAGGCCATCCCACTGCCCGGTAAAGCGGCGCTGCCAGCTGCGGATCTGGTTCAGGGCTTCGGCAGGGGGCTGGTCGTAGTAAATCACCACATTGCCGTGTTCCAGGGCATGTACCAGCTTTTCCCTGGGCTCAGGCCGCTCGTAAAAGCCCGGGTTGGTCCAGTTGGGCCAGTGCACCCCCGAGGTAGGGGGGTCGGTGGCATACTGCACCGGTGTTCCCATATTGATGTGGCCCCGCCCGGCGTCGGGGTGACTGATCACTCGAGCCTGCAAACCCGGCTTGCCCTGGGCGATGAGGGCGTCCAAACCGCCCGCCGATTGCTGCCACTGCCACCAGAAAAAACCTCCCAGCAACACCGCCAAGGCCCCCACCCCTCCCCAAATCCAGGGCATGGAGGAGGGCTTGGGTTGTGAACTGTACTGGGAAGCAGCTTTCTTTTTCTTTTTAGGTTGGGTCGCCATGGGGTCACCTTGAACAATCAGATTAGGGGTACTTTAGAATCTCGAGTACCCCATCATCCCACATTTTCAGTACTACCCAACTCGAGCAGCCCCCAAGCACAACATTTCCTTCAGCTTCAGTTAAGCATTCACCCCGCATCCCCTTCAGTTTTCAGGAGCATTCTCTAAGGCAGGAGGAAAAACCATGCACATCATCCTGCGCAATTTTGCCGGACCCGCCCTGGTGGGCCTGCTCGCCGCCTGTGGAACCCAGCCCCAAACCCAGGGCACCCTCACCCAGTCCGATGCCCAAACCCTCTCCGAAGCGGCCCAGGGTGATCTACAACTTACAGGTGCATTACTGGGGGATGCCAGCACCGGAGCCTTGAGCACCCAGGGTAGGGTGGATAGCCTGGATGCCCACGCCCAGGCCTGGGGCCTGCCCCGCCGCATCAACCTGATATTGCGCGCAGTGGGCGTGCTATACCTGCCCCCATTGGGTAGTGGGAACTGCACCATCCACACCACCCCCTCCCCGCTGGTAGATGCCGATGACGACGGCGTACCGGCTGACGCAACCACCACCCACGATTGCAGTTACACCGGCCCCAGCGGAACCAGCTACAACCTGAATGGCTCCATACGGCTCCAGGACACCAACGACAGCCAGCCCTACAGCGGTTACAGCGTCAACTTCAACAACTTCAGGTCGCGGGTGAGCAGCAACAGCTCTTCGGTAGAGCGCACCCTGAACGGTAGCTACTCAATCGACAAGCAAGACGCCACCCTCTTCAAAATTGGCAAGAATTACACCCACAGCGTATCCAAGACGGTCTTCAACAACACCTATACCGGCTCGCTGGCCTTCAATGTAAACAAAACCTACGCTCCCGATAACGACGGAGACAGCAACCCCTGGAATGCCGGCACAATCGCCGTGGACAAAGCCAACCCAGGCAGCGCTGCCTGGACAAGAGGTAGCAACACCCGCAACCTGATCTGGTACACCGACCCCACCCTGCACTGGAACCGCTCGGTTTGTCAGAATCCTTTGGGTCGGCTGATGAATTTCGACAGCGGCGCCAAGGAATTTGTCTACACCAACCCAGCGAACGAAAAGTCTACCCTACGCATCGAATTCAGCGCCTGCGGCAGTTTCACCGTGACCCTCAACGGCCAGACTGTTCAGTAAACTGCCTCTAAATGCTGATTGTCAATGCGGGATACAGGGCATCCACTCACTGCGCCCCTAACCGTTTAGCTTGATGATGGGCAGGGAGGTCTCACAAACTCAGTATGGTGCAGCATAGAGCGGTTTCAGGAAATAACCTTGGGGTGAAGCAGGCGGTAACATCATCTGAGAGGCGAGGAAGTGGCCGTTAGGCCATAGCTGCTTTACGGCTAACCTGGGCTTGCCATCCTCCTATCCATTGGATTAAAAGGCAAACGGCCCTAGACCCACCCCCGGAAAGCCAGGGGTGGCTTTATTTCGTTTGGCTACCACTTAAGGGGGTCTTTATCCCGCCCTTGGAGTGTTACCTTTGATTCAGGAGGTGCTTTATGTATGCCCGTACCCATATCGAACAACACTTCACCGGCTCCGAGACCATCAGGGATGTGGTGATCGGAATGTCCGACGGGCTAACGGTGCCGTTTGCACTGGCTGCTGGGCTATCGGGCGCAGTGGATAACAGTTTTGTGGTCTTGGTTGCCGGTATCGCCGAGGTAGCCGCAGGCTCCATTGCCATGGGGTTGGGCGGTTTTCTGGCAGCCCGCAGTGAGTCTGACCACTACAAAGCTGAGCTCGAGCGCGAGTGGCGCGAAGTGAGGGAACTCCCCGAGCGTGAGACCGAAGAGGTGCGAGCAGTATTCAGAAGGTACGGGCTGGATGGCGAGCCTCTGGAACAAGCCACCCAGGCTGTCACGGCCAAACCCCAGGCCTGGGTTGATTTCATGATGAAAGAGGAACTGGGCCTGGAAAAACCCGACCCCAAACGGGCCTTGACCAGTGCTCTCACCATTGGCGGCTCGTACATCGTGGGTGGAGCCATTCCGCTGATACCCTATGCGCTTCGGCTTCCGATGTCGAGTGCACTTTTGTGGAGCGTGGCTGTGACCCTGGTGGCGCTAGCTGTGTTTGGGGCGGTCAAGGCTCGCTTTACCGGCATCAGTATGTTCAAAGGCGCCTGGCAGACAGCCCTGGTGGGTGGTTTGGCAGCAGGGGTAGCGTTTGCGATAGCGCGGCTGGTGAGCGGGTTTGAGTAAGCGCAATTTGCATCCTGGTTCGTCCCTACGAAGGCCAGGTGCCCATCACCCGCCGCAGCACGATCAGCTCGCCGGTGTGGTAGGCATTGTGGGCAGCTACGATGTGAATCTCACGTAGGAGGTTGTGCTGGTGCTTACCGCTATTGGGCAGCGGGGCAAACAGGTCCACCGCCGGATTCTGCACAATGGCCACCAACTCTTGCCGATCCGCTATAAACTGCCGGATACTCGCATCCCAGCCTGAAGGGTCGGTTATGGCGTTGGCATCGGGCCAGTAGTCATCGGGGAAGGCGGGCCAGCGGTAATGGTCGGAGACGATGTAGTCCAGAATGTCGCGCTGGGCCAGCCGCAGGTGCTCGAGCAGATGCCAGAAGGTGTAGGGGCAGCCGGGGGGATGGGTGTTGATGTGGGCCTCTGGAAAATCCGCCACCGCATCCTCAAAATCGGCATGTGCTTGCCGGAGGGTAAGCAGGTTTACCAGTTGAGTTCGTAGCTCGAGGTCGGGGCGCATGACTTCCTCCCAGCTAGGGGCGGGGTCGCTTGATGGTTTCGACATGGGCCCCGTTGTGCAGCACGGCGGTAAAAAGCTCCCACAAGGGCACTGCCAGCTCGGGCTCGGTGGTGAGCTCGGTAAAGCGAAAATAGGCTGCGTCGCCTGAAGGCAATACAAAAGTGGGCGTCCCAAACACCCCTCTTTCACCGGCCTCTGCCAGGTCGCGGGCGAGTTCGATGCGGCGGTCTTCCTCGTCTTCCAGGTCGGCCATAAAGCGTTCTAAGTCCAGGCCCGCTCGGCTGACGGCCTCCACAAAGGTCTGGTCATCGTCCAGTTCTCGCCGATCCTGGTGGCGCAGGCGAAACAGCTCGAGGGCAAAGCGCAGGTGGGCGGCCTTTCCCTGCTGCCGGGCTGCGTGCGAGGCCAGAAAGGCCCGCAGGGCCCTGGGACCGTCCAGGGGCTGCTCGGCCAGCTTCCAGACCGGGGCCTGGCGCGGCAGGCCCTGGTTATCCGGGTGGTTGCCCTGCTCCAGGCTGTAGTGCCGCAGTTCCAGTTCCAGGCCCAGTTGGGGGGCGACCACATGAATCAGCTCGAGGCCCCGCCAGGCAAAGGGGCACAGGTAGTCGAGGTACACCGTAACGGTCTGCATCGTCAGTCCCCAAAGTACTCGTAGGTGTGCGAGCCTTCCAGGCCCAGCATCAGGTCGAGGTTCTGCACGGCGGCACCCGAAGCGCCCTTGCCCAGGTTATCGAAGCGGGCTACCAGAAGGGCCTGCTCGCGGGCAGGGTTCTCGAAGACGAAGAGCTCGAGCATATTGGTACCGTTGAGGGCCTGGGGGTCCAGCACGTGGTGCTGCGCCCCGTAGGTTTCCAGGGGCATCACCCGCACAAAGCGCTGGCCCTGGTAGCGTTCCA
Source organism: uncultured bacterium (assembly GCA_964543055.1). Taxonomy (GTDB): domain Bacteria; phylum Deinococcota; class Deinococci; order Deinococcales; family Thermaceae; genus Meiothermus. The sequence continues at coordinate 9,315 of CAZIXH010000158.1, read as the reverse complement.
TAAGGGCCTCATGCAGCTCGGCCCCGCTGACTTTTTGGGGCAAGGCCCAGAGGTGTACCGGGATGAAGTCCAGCATGCCCTGCCGAAAGCGGGCCACCGCCGGGGTGAAGATGGGGGGGTGCTCGAGGCCCGAGTAAAGGGTCATCTCGGGCACGTGTTTGTGGGTGAGCTCGAGGCCATAGGCGCGGTAGTCCCCCGCCAGCCGGTGCTCTCCCCTTCCTTCCATGGCATCCATCAGTTGCCGCCCACACCCGGAGTAGCCCGAGATGGCATTCACCGAGGCCGCAAAACTCCTAGGCAAGAGCCCGGCTTCTACCAGGGGTCGCAACAGGGCAATCACGCCGGTGGGGTAGCAGCCGGGGTTGGAAACAAAGCGGGCCTGGCGAATCTGCTCTGGCTGCTCGGGGCTTAGCTCGGGAAAACCATACACCCAGCCCTCGGCCACCCGGTGGGCCGAGCTCGCATCCAGAATACGGGTCTCGGGGTTCTCCAGCATGCCCACCGCCGCTTTAGCCAGGTCGTCGTGCAGGCAGAGAATGGCCACGTCCACCGCGTTGAGTAGCCGCTTGCGCTCGGCTTCATCCTTGCGCTTGGCGGGGTCAATCGAGACCAGTTCGATATCGCTCCTGTGCTGCAAGCGCGCCCGAATCTGGAGGCCGGTGGTGCCGGCTTCGCCATCAATAAACACGGTGGGTCTTTTCATGGTTCTTCCCTCAACAGCTTTTTTAGCACCTCCACATCCAGCCGGTCCTGTGGGCACAGCGAGCCTTGCTTGAGCATAACCAGCCCCCCTGGTCCCAGGTAGCGGATGGTGACATTCTCCACTGGATAGCTTCGGCTGTAGGGCAGCAGGTCGGTGTAGGTGTGGCCGTTCATCAAGGTGAAGATGTCTATTGGAAAATCTTCATTAACCCTGATGCAATCCTCCTCGCGGGTAAAGTCAGCAGGGCTCAGCTCTCGGGCAGAACCGGAACCAAAACCCCCCAGCACCTTCAAAAGACGCTCCAGATTTTGCTTAGAATCCTCTACCAAAACATCCACATCGAAGGTAGCCCTTGGAAACCCGCAGAGGGCTACAGCAAGCCCTCCTACCAGCATGAAGTCAACCCCGCCCCTGGCGAGGGCGGCCAACAGACTTTCGAAGGTAGGAGGGCTCATTAGGCTTTACACCAAGCTCCAATTGCATGGCCCTCAGGCGAAAGACTGCTGCCAGGGGCGATTCTTTGCGCGGCTTGCCGACCTGCTTGCGAACGGGTTCAAAGAGCCCCACGTGCCTAGCTTAGCAGATGGTAGAGCAGGGCTTTCTGCGCGTGCAGGCGGTTTTCGGCCTGGTCGAAGACCCGAGACTTCCGGTGCAGGGTGGCCTCTTCCACCACCTCCTCGCCGTAGTGGGCGGGCAGGCAGTGGAGAAAAATTCCATCGGGGTCAATCAGGTCGAGCATGGCCGGGTTCACCTGGAAACCGGCGAAGTCCTTGATTTTGCGCTTCTGGCTGGCCTCGGCCTCCTGGCCCATCGAAACCCAGACATCGGTATAGAGCACCTGGGCCCCCTCGGCGGCGGCGCGGGGGTCATGGGTGAGGGTGATGTCGGCACCCAGCTTGAGGGCTTCCATGTAGATGACCGCGTTGGGTTCGTAGCCGCGGGGGGTGGCGATGGTCAGCTTTGCGCCCGATAGCACCGCACACTGGATGTGAGCGTTGGCCATGTTGTTGCCATCGCCAATATAGGCCACCTTGAGCCCCCTGGTGTCGGGAAAGGTTTCCTCGATGGTCTGGTAGTCGGCCAGCAACTGCACCGGATGCAGCAGGTCTGACAGGCCGTTGATAACGGGCTTGGAAGCGTATCGGGCGAGCTCCTCGAGGGTGGAGTGCAGGTAGACCCGGGCCATGATGCCTTCCACCCAGCGCTCGAGGTTCAACGCAATATCGCGCACCGGCTCACGGGTACCCAGGCCAATCTCGGCGTTGGTCAGATTCACCGCATGGCCCCCGAGCTGGTTCATGGCCACCTCAAAGGTGGTGCGGGTACGCAGGCTGGGTTTCTCAAAGATCATGGCCAGGGTCTGGCCCTCGAGCGGGCGCAACCCCTTGAAAGCCCCTCGCTTCATGGCGTGGGCGGTGTCCAGCACAGCCCGGTACTCGGCAGGTGATAAATCCAGGTTGGAAAGAAAGTCACGGCCTTTCAGGCTCGAAACCGGCTTGATTGCGTCAACCACAGGCTGCCTCCAAAGGTATCCGATGCGTATAAAGACGCACTCAGAGGGTTTGATTATACGAGGTATTGAGACAGGGCCAGAATCAGATGGTTTCCAACGCCACTTCAATCATCTGGTTGAAGGTTTCCTGGCGTTCCTGCGCGGTAGTTTGTTGGTGCGTAACCAGATGGTCGCTGATGGTCAGAATGGCCAGGGCCTGCACCCCAAACTTGGCAGCCAGCGTATAGAGTCCGGCAGCCTCCATCTCGACTGCCAGCACCCCAAATTTTGCCCATTGTTGGTAGCTGTCGGGGTCGTCATTATAAAAAGTATCGGACGAGAGAATATTGCCCACATGCACAGGCATACCCTTCTCCTTGGCATGGTCGTAGGCGCGGCGCATCAGCTCGAAGCTGGCGATAGGCGCATAGTTCTGCCCAGCAAAGCGGATATGATTGATGGCCGAGTCGGTACAGGCGGCCTGGGCAATCACCACGTCGCGGAGCTGAACATGTTCTTGCATGGCCCCCGCAGTTCCCACCCGAATCAGGGTTTTGCAACCATAGAACTGAATCAGCTCGTGGATATAGATACTGGCCGAGGGGATGCCCATACCGGTACCCTGTACGCTGACCCGTTTGCCCTTGTAGGTTCCGGTGTAGCCAAACATGTTGCGAACCTGGTTGTAGAGCACCGGGTTTTCCAGAAAGTTCTCGGCAATGTACTTGGCACGCAGGGGGTCTCCTGGGAGCAAGATAGCCTCGGCAATGGCACCGGACGGAGCGGAGATGTGTGGCGTCATGTCTGTACTTTATCGTGTAGAGCAGATACCGTACATGGCCCCGGTTCGCTGGTTCGGGATCAAAGGTGGGCAAAGCCCTACCGTATTTCCAAATTATTCATCGGCCCAGTCCCCAAAGCCCTGATTATCGGACTGGCGCAGGATGGCGAGTTCAAACTGGGTGGGGTTCTGAGCATACAGGCGGGCCGTCTGGTAGTCCACCCGGCCCTTGTTGTATAGGGAGAGCAGGTTTTCGTCGAAGCTCTGGTAGCCTTCCAGACCCTGTTCACGCAGCACTTCGCGCAGGCGGTCGGTCTGGCTGGGCTGCTTGAGGGCCTCGCGGATACGGGGGGTCATGGTGATGACCTCGGTCACGGGCACCCGCTCGCCATCGGTGGTGGGCACCAGGCGCTGGTGGATGATGCCCAGGAGGCTTTCGGCCAGCAGTACCCGGTTGATGTTGCGCTCTCCCTGGCTGAAGAGCTCGAGCATCCGGTTCAGCACGCTGCTGCTATCGCTGGAGACAAAGGTCGAGAGCACCAGGTGGCCGGTATAGACCGCATTGAGCACCGCCGAGGCGGTGGCCGGGTCGCGGATCTCGCCAATTACAATCACATCGGCGTTCTGGCGCATGGCTGCCAGCAGGGCCTTTTCGTAGGAAACCGCATCGGAGCCAATTTCGCGCTGGATCACTGCCGAACGCTTGGGGCGGTGCAGGTATTCGATGGGGTCTTCAACGGTGACGATGATGCGGGTGTGGTGGGTGTTGATCTCATCTACCAGGCGGGCCAGAGTAGTAGATTTGCCAGCACCTATAGGCCCCGTGACCAGCACCAGGCCCCGGCGCTGGTCGCGGAAGAACTCGAGGTATGCCGCGCCCAGGCTTACCTTGCTGAGGTCTTTGTCCTCGCTACTCAGGGTATGCAGTACCGCGCTGATCGAACCCCGCTGGTAAAAGAGGTTCACCCGCAGCCGGGTCAGGCCCGGCAGGCTATAGGCCACATCCACCTGGCGGAAGGTTCGCAGGCGGGCTTGTTGCTGGGGGGTGCACAGCTTCTCGACCAGGCTGGTGGTGAACTCCGGGGTGATGGCGCTCTGACTAATGGTCTTGAGCTCACCGCCGATACGGGCCAGCACCGGCATTCCGGCATGCAGGTGGATATCCGAAGCGCCTTTGTGTACAAGCAGGGTGAGCATTTCTTCAAAATGCATAGGTAATCAAGGGGAAGCCTATCATCTTTGGCGCAGTCCTGACGCTGTTTTCAAACCGTAGAGCGTTACGAATCACCCTGCCCTCCTCATTAGGGGAGGCCATACAGACCAGTCTATTGGGGCCTACTTGCTAAGGAGTGATGGGGAAAAAATCTCCCCTTGCGGGGAGCAGTGGGTTTTTTGGCAAAGTTCAATCGAACGAGAGGGCATGGGCCAGTTGGGCCACCGGACGACCGGTGATGCGCTGGACCGCTTCGGGGATCAGGGGCAGGATGACCTCGAGGGAGTCCTTGCACCCCTGGGGACCGCCCGGCAGGTTGACGATCAGGGTTTTGCCCCGTACACCGGCCACCCCTCTGGAAAGGGCGGCCAGGGGGTTTTTCTTGTAGGCCTCCATGCGGATCAGCTCGGCGATACCGGGGGCTTCTTTTTCCAGCATATCGCGGGTAGCCTCGGGCACGTGGTCGCGGCTGCTCAGGCGGATGCTACCGTTGGTCAGGATCAGATCCAGGCCGTCCCGATCTGTCCACAAGCGCAACAAGCGCTTGATCTGGGCTGGCTCGTCGGGGATAATCTCATAGTTGGTAATCTCGTAGGGGCCGAAAGCCAGGGTTTCGCGCAGCACTGCGTAGGTGCGGTCTTCGACCTCGCCACGGGCTTCGCGGTCGGATATGGTGAGGATGCCGACTCGAATCATTTGGTACACAGTGTAGACCATAAAGATGATAGTTTTGGGTTATATGTGGCACGAGAGCGTTACACTGGAGGGCCGCTTTATCAGGCTCGAGCCCCTGGGCCTGGAGCACGCCCCCGCCCTGCTCGAGCACTTCGACGCCGAGATGGTGCAGTACCTGAGCAATGCCCCCCGAGAAGCCACCCTGGAGGCCATGCAAAACTACATCCGCTCGCTGCTGACGGCCAGGGACCGGGTCAACTGGGCCATCTTCGACAAGGCCAGCGGCCAGATGGCAGGGCGTACCGGCTACGTACGGGTTAACCCTGAGTACCGCTCGCTGGAAACCACCACCTGGATTTTCACCCCCTTCCAGGGAGGCTATGCCAATGCCGAAAGCAAATATCTGCTCCTCTGCCGTGCCTTCGAGCAGCTAAAGGCCATTCGGGTGCAGTTCCGGGCCGATGCCCGCAACAGCCGCAGTTGCAAAGCCGTCGAAAAGCTGGGAGCCACCTTCGAGGGCATCCTGCGCAAAGACCAGATTTATCCCAACGGCGTCATCCGCAACACGGCGGTTTACTCCATCATCGACGACGAGTGGCCTCAGGTCAAAAAGGGGCTCGAGGCCCGGCTCTACAAGAAATAGTCCAGGCACCTCCAGCGCTGTTGGGCTTTGAACAATGGGGCAAAATCTACAAACCGGGGCTTTCTGGCCCAAATCAGCTAGAATAAGGTAAGCTCCGGCGATAAGAGCGAACGGGTGCGTGGTAATGAACCTGCCTGACTTGTTTCCCTGGGGGAAGTCGTGCATCTGACCAGCATTGCCATTTTCGACCACCACGCCCACCCGCTTTACACGGAAGAACGCTGGCGCACTGAACCGCTTGAGCGCTACTTCACCCAGAACCCAAGCCCCGAGATGCTCCACTTTGTGCGGGACAGCCTGTTTTTTCGCCGCAGCCTCCGCGATCTGGCCGAGTTTTTTGGCTGTAAACCCAGCCTGGAGGCCCTCGAGGAGACTCGTCGGCAGCACAACTACCCCGAACTGGCCCGCTGGCTGTTTGCCGAGGCCAACATCTCGCACCTTCTTATCGAGGACAGCCCAAGCAACGACGACCTGTGGCCCGCAGAGGCCCATACCCAAAACCTGGCTTTGGGGGTAGGACGGATTGTGCGGCTCGAGGCCGAGCTGGAGCAATTGCTCGACCATCACGACAGTGCAACCCACCTCCTGAACGCTTTTGAAGGCCATTTGCGTGAGCTGGCCCCCAGGGTGGCCACCTTCAAGAGCGTGGTGGCCTATCGCAGCGGCCTGGATATCGGGCGGCATAATCTGGTCGAACTCGAGCGGGCCTACAGCGAATTGCGCCGCAGCCTGACCTCGAGTCAAACCCCACGCATTACCAGCAAACCCCTGCTGGATTCCATGCTCTGGATGGCCCTGAAAGTAGCCAGCGAAACCGGCAAGGTGGTGCAGTTTCACACCGGCTATGGCGACTCCAGCCTGGATATACGCCTGGCCAATCCCCTGGGGCTGCGCACAGTGCTGGAGGCTCCCGAACTGCGTGGGCTGAAAATCGTCCTGCTCCACGGCTATCCCTACGTACGGGAGGCAGGCTATCTGGCGAGCAGCTACCCTGGCGTTTATCTCGACCTGGGGCTCACTATCCCTGCTGGAAGCGTACACGCCATGCGCACCGCCCTGCACGAAGCAACCCACCTGGCCCCCCTCAGCAAGGTGCTTTTCTCCACCAGCGCCCGCCACAGCCCCGAAATGTTCTGGATTGCGGCGCGTTGGGGGCGGCGCATTGTGGCGCAGGTGTTGGAGCAAGCCGTCTACAACGGCGACCTCACCAATGAGGAAACCGAATGGGCCGCCCAGCGCATTCTCTCCCTCAATGCAGCCGAACTCTACGGCGCCTTTGCCAGCTCTCCTACCGAGCCCGTGGTGTCTTTGTTTTAGATTGTTCTACCGCAAACGGCCTTTATATCGCACCCATTACAAACGTAGTTGCTCATCCGGGCAGCCGCAGTTCTGCTCAGGACAAGACTTTCTTGAAGCTGGATGGCTCTGCTCCCTAACAACGCTACAGAAGGTGGGATTGGGTGGTAGTGAACACCTCTCCCCTACCCCCTGCGCTCTACCTCATCGCTCGACCAGTATGCAAAGTGCTCAAGCAAAGACCAAATCATGTAGCGTCAATGTTTTCCCCTCCGCCAAGCGCCGGCGCTCAGGGATTGCCCTCGAGCCCCTTCAGGCTGACCTGTGCGCCGGGGCCAATCTGGTTTCGGGCGAACCAGCCTTTGGGCACCTCGAGCACCTGCCGGTAAACCAGCCCAGGCGCAAAGCTCGGACACATCTTGCCCACAGGCGGTCTGGGGCAGGGCTCAACATCGCCCAGAGCCAGAACCCTCCCCAGCCGATCCAGAAAGGCTACCGAGATGGCCTCCTGGTGACCCAGCCCCGACCAACCATCGTCGCGGGGAGCAGAAAACTGGTAAAGGATGCCCTGCCCCTCAGATAGTTTACGCCGGGGGAAGGGGTCTAGCGGGTTGGAGTTGCGGATGAGATAAACCTTGAGCGTTTGGGTTCCTTTATCGGTTGTGATACGAAGCTCCTGACCAGGCTGAACGGGCCGCTGGGGCCGGGCCATACGGTTTAGGGTCTGGCCGGCCAGAAAATACCCAGCAGTTGAAATGGCAATAACCAACGCCACCAGAATCACGCTGTAGCCACGGAAGGGGCTCGAGCCGTTCATGGGTTCTGCACGACCTCGATCTCGAACAAGAAGGGCCAGAGTTTCCCGGTCACGAAAATGCGCCGGTCCTGGCTGTCGTAGGCGATGCCGTTGAGCACGGCGTCGGGGTCGGGGTTGCGGGCCTGGGCCAGCAAGGAGAGGCCGGTCAGGTCGAGCCAGGCTTCCACGTTGCCGCTCTGGGGGTTGATGATGGCAATGCGGTTGGTCTGCCAGACGTTGGCCCAGATGCGGCCCTGGATGTACTCGAGCTCGTTGAGCCGCGTGACCGGCTGCCCCCCCGCCCGTACCGTAAGGGTGCGCTCGGGCCGCAGGGTACGCGGGTTGAGGAAGAAGAGCTGCGCGGAGCCGTCCGACATGATGAGCCGAGCCCCGTCGTGGGTCAGGCCCCAGCCTTCGGTCTGGTAGGTAAAGCGCCCCACCGGATTGAAGTTCAGGTCGTAGATGAAGCCCTCCTGGTTCTGCCAGGTGAGCTGGTAAAAGCGGTTCTGAAACAGGGTAATGCCTTCGCCGAAATATTTCTGGGCCAGCGGACGGCTTTGCAGCACCCGCCCGGTCTTGAGCTCCACCTTGCGGATGCTGGACTGGCCGTACAGGCCGGTGCCTTCATACAGAAAGCCGTCGTGGTAGATGAGCCCTTGGGTAAAGGCGGTGGGGTCATGGGAGTAGGTATTCACCACCCGGAAGCCCCACACCGGAACCTGGGGCTGGGCCAGGGCCATACCCAGCAGAAGCCAGAGGGATAATAGGGCGCGAAGCACGCCTTTACCTTACCGCAAGCCCCCAAAGATGAATGAGACCGGGGTCAGGGGTGGAGTCTGGTATCGGCGTCAAGCCCTGTCTCGGCCAGCAGACCTTGCAGCTGCACCTGCAACTGGGCTTGCAGTTCCTCCGGGGTCTGGGTTGCGTCCAGCACCACAAAACGCTCGGGTTCGGCGCGGGCCAGCTCGAGGTAGCCCCGCCGTACCCGCCGGTGGAACTCGAGGGGTTCGCGCTCGAGGCGATCCCGCCCTTCAAAGCGCTGCAAACCCACCTCGGGGGGCAGGTCGAACAGGAACGTTTTGTGAGGCTTCACGCCCAGCGTCGCACCCTGGGCAACCTGGCGCAGCCAGGCCAGATCCAGCCCCCGCCCGTAGCCCTGGTAGGCCAGCGAGGAATCGAGCCAGCGGTCACAGAGCACCACCTCACCCCGCAGTAGAGCGGGCCGGATGAGGGTTTGCATATGCTCGGCGCGGTCGGCGGAGTAGAGCAGGTACTCGGCCTCGGCGCACATGGCGTCCTGGTGCAGCAACAGCCCGCGAATGGCCTGCCCCAGCCGGGTACCACCCGGTTCGCGGGTCTGCACCACCGCAAGGCCCTGCTGTTCCAACCAGGCCGCAACCAGGCGCGTCTGGGTCGACTTTCCAGCGCCCTCGGGGCCTTCGAAGGTCAGGAAGAGGCCGCGCAGGGTTTCTCCTTCGGAGTGAGCCCTCATAACCCCGTTGGATGCTCCAAAAACACCCAGGGCAGGCCAAACGCCTCTTCCAGCCGCGTAGCCAGGGCCTTGACCCCGAAGGTTTCGCTGTCGTAGTGGCCTGCATAAATCACGTTAAGGCCCAGCTCGAAGGGCTCGTGGTAGTGCGCGTGCGAAGGTTCGCCGGTGATGTAGAGGTCGCAACCCAGGGCCTGGGCCAGCCCCACCTCACCGGCCCCACCCTG
>CAZIXH010000157.1:0-4972 GCA_964543055.1 uncultured bacterium | reverse complement strand
GATAAAGACGGCATGAGACCTGCGACCTGGGACATGCAACATCCTTCAAGCCAGGGGCTACCCGCAATAGCCACAGCCGCTCTCTGTCATGGTCTCATCCAAGCCGTCAAAGTGAGTTAATCCTTAGTAGATTAGCCATATTTCTCATGAGAAATCCGGCTACCCTACTGGTATGGAAGGTATGGATCAACCCCTGATCCTGATCGTTGAAGACGAGAAGGACATCGCCCGCTTTATTGAACTCGAGCTCCAGGCCGAGGGCTACCGCACCGAGGTGGCTTATGACGGCATCACCGGGCTTTCACGTTTCCGCGAGACCAACCCCAACCTGGTGGTGATGGATCTGATGCTACCGGTGATGGACGGCCTCGAGGTGGCCCGGCGCATCCGCAAGACCTCGAATGTGCCCATTGTCATCCTGACCGCCAAAGACCGGGTGGAGGACAAGGTCGAGGGGCTGGACGCCGGGGCCGACGACTACCTGGTCAAGCCCTTCAGCATCGAGGAGCTGCTGGCCCGCATCCGCGCCCACCTGCGCCGGGTGACGCCCGCCATCACCGGCGAGATTCGGGTCTCCGACCTGATTATCAACCTCGAGGGCCGCGAGGTGTACCGGGGTGGGCGGCGCATCGAGTTCTCCAACAAGGAGTTTGAGCTGCTGGAACTGCTGGCCAAGAGCCCCGGCAAGGTCTTCAGCCGCTTCGAGATTGAAGAAAAGGTCTGGCCCGGCTACCAGGGCGGCTCCAATGTGGTGGATGTGTACATCGGGTATTTGCGTAAGAAGCTCGAGGGCACCGGCGAGCGCCGCCTGATCCACACCGTGCGCGGGGTGGGGTATGTGCTCAGAGAGGACTAGTCGGTAGTCTATAGTCAATGGTCTATAGTCCATAGCCGGGGTCGTCTTGGGCTATTCGTTATAGGCCATGAGCCATCAGCCATGACGCTTCGAACGCGCATTACCCTGCTCACACTAGCGCTGCTGGCATTCTCGCTGCTTTTGATTGGGGGATCGGTGTATGGAACCCTCCAGTTCACGCTCTACGACAACCTGCGACGCGAACTGGTCGAGACTTCGGTTAGCGCCCAACGGCTGATTCAAGAACAGGGCAACCTCGATGGCCTTCCCCTTACGGTGTATGGACAGGCTTTGTGGGTACCCTTCCCCAACCCCACCGCTACCGACATCCTGCAGGGGGCGGCCATTCCCATCGCCCGCTCGTTGGCGCTGGGCAACGCAACCCTCACGCTCTCGGAAAAGGGTTTGCAGGAGGTCTTGCGTTCTGGAGGGTTTTACACCCAGACCACCCTGACCCGCCCCGATGGCAGCCAGATTCCCCTGCGGGTGCGGGCCGAGCGCCTCGAGACCGAGATTGCCGGCATCCCCCAGGGCAAGCAGCTGGTCATTTTGCTGGTAGGCAAGTCCACCGAGAGCATTGAAAGCACCCTGGCCGATTTTGCCCGCACCTACACCGCCACGGCCCTGTTGGTGCTCATTTTTGGCGGACTGCTGGCCTTCCGGCTGGTGCGGCAAACCTTGGAGCCCCTGGAGTGGGTAGCCAAAAAGGCCGAGCAGGTCAGCAATAAACCCGACAAACTACCTGAACTCGAGGGCCACAACGAGGTGGCCTCGCTGGTCCGGTCGCTCAACCGGATGCTCTCCCGGCTGGAGAGCGCCTGGGAAACCCAGGGCCGCTTTCTGGCCGATGCCTCACACGAACTGCGCACTCCCGTGACCGCCATTTTGGGGCATATCAGCTACCTGCTGCGGCGCACTCAGGTCTCGGAGCAGCAGCGCGAGAGCCTGGAGATCATCAAACGAGAGTCCGAACGCATGCAAAAGCTGGTGGGGGATCTGCTCGAGCTCTCCAAGACCGGCGGCAGCTGGAAGGTGGAGCTGGGTTCGGTGCATCTGCAAACGGTGCTGAACGAAATCCAGGAAGAATACAGCAAAAGTTTTGAGGGCCGTATCGAGGTGCAGGCGCCCGATCATGTGTGGGTACTGGGCGACCCTGAACGGCTGCATCAGGTAATAGCCAATCTGGTTTCCAACGCCATCAAGGCCAACTCTACCCATATTCGTCTGGTGGTGCTCGACCTGGCCGAACGGGTGGTCATTCGGGTGGAGGACAACGGCGAGGGCATCAGCAAAGAACACCTTCCACACCTGTTTGAGCGCTTTTACCGGGTGGACAAAGCACGTGACCGCGAACGGGGCGGCAGTGGGCTGGGGCTGGCCATTGTGCGCTCAATTGTGGAAGCCCACGGGGGCAGCGTGTGGGCCGAGAGCGAACCTGGCAAAGGCTCGGTTTTCAGCATCTCGCTCAAAAGGGCCTCTGCCCCCCATCCTCAGCTCACCTGAAACCCCTCAGGTTTTATGGGCGCATAGCCAACCTTCAGCAACGCACTGGATGGGAGTAGGTGGTGGGTTTTCAACGTCCACACCCTACTTCCTATCCCCCACCTCCCTGGCTATCCAGGGCGTTCAAATATCGCGCTCTTCACAGACCCGGCCATCCGTCCAGACGGCCAACGTTCTGTCCGGGACAAAGCGTTCTTGAAGTTGGAGGGCTCAAATGGTGGTGAAGAGTGCTCTATTTCTTATACCAACTCTGCGCGTGAGCGTCGCTAAACGCGCCCCTCCCTTGCCGCGCCAGGGGGCGCGTCCGAGGGACTTGTATATCGCTTTTGGGTCACTTCTGAGCAGATTTGGTACTGGAGGCAGGAGGGTTTTTCCTGGTGGCCGCCCGTGGCTTTACCGCTTTAGCCCTGCGGGATTGCAGGGAAAATTTGCGCTCGAGCTCGGCAGCAAAAGCGTGGTTGGTATAGTCCAGGGTAATGGGCGTTACCGAGATAAAACCGTGCTGAACGGCCCAGAAATCAGTGCCTTCCTCCAGCTCGGCAGTGGGCTTACCGGCCACCCAGTAGTAGGGCCGCCCATCGGGGTCTTCGCGCTCAACAATGGAATCTTCGTAGCGATGGGTAGAGAGTCGGGTGATCTTGACCCCCTGAGGCGTCCGGTTGGGAAAGTTGACATTAAGAAGGGTTTTACCAGGCAGACCGTGCTTCAGCACCCACCGCACAATCGGAACCGCGCTTTGGGCGGCTTCCTCAAAGTGCAATTCCTCGCCAGAAGCATCCAGGCTAAAGGCGATAGAGGGAATGCCCAGCGAGGCCCCTTCCAGGGCCGCCGCTACGGTGCCCGAGTGGGTCAGATCGAGGCCCATATTGACCCCGATGTTGATTCCCGAGACCACCAAATCGGGCTGACCCAGCAGCCTGCTGCCAAGCACCACACAGTCTGCCGGGGTTCCATCCACGCGGTAGGCTGGAATCTCGCCAAACCCTGCCGAGGCGGTGTGCTTAAAGCGCAGCGGTCTGCGAAAGGTGATGCTGTGGCCCACGCCCGACTGCTCCACATCGGGAGCCACTACATTTACTTCGGCAATCTCCCGCAAGGCAAAGGCTAGAGCCTTGATTCCGGGCGAGAAGATACCATCATCGTTGGCAACAAGAATCCGCATATGCGATTAGCCTAACGCCAAAGCGCCCAGGCGGAAAGCGCCATAGCAAAGATCTTGGTCGGTAAAGTAGCCATAAGTTTCGGTTCGCAGGCAAGCTCCCTGACCCTATGGTAAGCAACCCACCGAGGTCAAACCTACGGGTTGCGACAACATGGACGTTCTTTGAGCTTTTGACCTTCGGTTTATAGCTATCGGCTATCTGCCATCAGCTATCGGCAAGGCATCAGGCGTATACCAGTTCAACCACCACATAGGTCTGACTGCCCTTGGGGCTTTTTACCTGTACCTCGTCGCCCACCTTTTTGCCCATCAGGGCCTGGCCCAGGGGGGATTCGTTGGAAATCTTGCCGCTGAATACATCCGCTTCGTGGCTACCTACCATCGTAACGCTCATGCGCTGGCCGGTAGAGGTCTCGAGCTCTACCGTCACCCCAATCTGCACCTCGGTAGGAATGCCGTTGCCCGACTCCACCAGTTGCACCCGGCTCAGGATGTCCTCGAGCTCCGCAATGCGGCTGTTGTTTTGCCACATGGCCCGCCGAGCCTCGTCGTAGCCAGCATTTTCACGCAAATCACCCTCGGCAATGGCCCGGCCCATCTCATCGGCAATTTGCTGTACTTTCTCAGTTTTTAAATAGGCGAGTTCCTGCTCGAGCCGCGCTTTGCCCTCCGCAGTAAGGTACACCGGCTTTTTGTCTGACATTCAGCAAAACCTCCGCAGGTCTACCGTTCGTAGACCCGGACTTCAGTATAGTACAAGGCCCGGTTTGGCTGCCCTCAGCAACGAGATCTGAGCCGTTCCAGACGAGTGAGCTGCAATAAATGCAAGGATGCTGCCAAGCTGCAAACCGTGGGCTGATTCTTTTGCCCTTCGGCTGCTGAGTTGGTCAAACTTTGCGGGCCTTTCTGCACCATCAGGGAGAAGTAATTCGATGCATACCAAGCAGGTTGCAAACGTTCTGTAGAAGCACTTTGCCTTCGGCTTTGGGCTTTTGGCGAAATGAGCCCCATGGAAAAACCCTTGCCCCTTTGTTTATGCACTTCTGGCCATCCGCAAATCTTGGCTTTTTCCGTTGCCAACCGGTGATTCACCCCAGCCCTGTTCGGAATTGCGTTTACTGCCTTACGCGGCAGTGGAATAAAATGGCGTTATGCGATGGATGGCGGGAGTTCTCCTGTTTGGCATGACGCTGGCCCAGAGCCTGACCGTGCCGCCCGAAGCCCCGGTGGGGCAGCCCCTGGAAATTCGCGGGGCGGATTTTCCCCCAGGCCGGTACTCCCTCAAGATTGCCTCGGATACAACAGCGACCGAGGTGGACCTCGAGACCTTCAATGGCAACATATCCACAGCCTGGACGCCGGCTGCGGAAGGGGTGTACCGGATCAGCATTCTAGTAGGGGAACGCACGGTGGAGGCGCAGACTCGAGTCCAGGCCGCCCCTGCCGCTCCC
>CAZIXH010000156.1:0-8754 GCA_964543055.1 uncultured bacterium | reverse complement strand
CTGCTTCGCTGTACGGAGCGCTTGCAGGCCGATATACTTGGGCTGTGCAACGCTTGCTCGACCAGGCTGCCATTCTGATTCGGGATGCCCGCGAACTTCCCCCCGAGCAGGCGGTGGGTTCGCTGAGAGAATCGGTGGGTTTATTGGAGGCAGTTCGACCCTCCAAGGAGCGCGATGGCATGATGGCGCTGGCTTATCTGCGACTGGCCCAGATGCAGCGTCAGCTCGGCAAGCGTCAAGAGGCCGAGCGGGCTTTCATGCTGGGCTACAGCTATGCCCGGAGCTCGAGGGAGGAGCGGGTGCGCCGCCTGGCGGAAAGACTTGGTCAAGAGTTCACAAATAGCGTGCAGGGATAAATGTCCTTTGCAGGAATAGGCTATTTTGAAACGGCTACAGGGTATACCTGTACACCATCGGGGAGGAAACTAGCATCATGGGTCAGATGTTGGGCGATATCGCCGCCTTGCTGATTGCTCTGTCGGGTCTGGCGGTCATCATCGGGGTTATTCTTATCAAGCGGGGGGACCGGGTCTGGCATCCTCGAGTGATGCTGACAGCCACCGGCCTGGCCGCGCTTTTTCTGGTGTTCTACCTGCTCAAGTGGGGGCTCTATGGAACCACCCGCTATGTGGGGCCAGAGGAGTGGCGTGGGGCCTACTACGCCCTCTTGATTAGCCATACCATCCTGGCGGCTCTCAACGGGCCGCTGGTGCTGTGGCTCATCTACAACGCCTTCAAGCAGCGCTTTCGCATTCACAAAGCCTGGGCCCGCTGGACGGTGCCGGTCTGGCTCTATGTGGCGGTTACCGGCTGGGTTATTGACCAGATTCTGCGCACCTACGGCGAGTCGGCGGGTGGAATTGGCTTTTGATTAGGCGCGAAGCCTGTTCTCATACCAACTCTGCGCGTGAGCGGCGCGTTTAGCGCCCCTCACTTGCCGCGCCAGGGGGCGCGTCCGAGGGACTTGTGTATCGCTTTTGGGTCACTTCTGAGCAGATTTGATATCAGGCTTTCTTACCCCAGGCTTCCAGCACTATCCGGCCCCCCACCACCCTGGCCCGCTCGGGGCTGCGGGAGCCCTTTTCGCCGTCGGGGGCCTGGGCTACGTGGTGGGCAATTCGAATCTGCTTGGCTTCCAGGCTCATGGCCCAGATGGCTGCCTCTTCCTGTCCGGTGGCTCCGGCATGGGCCAGCCCGCGCAACTTTCCCACCACGATGATGTCCCCAGCCGCAATTATCTCGGCGCCCGCATTGACATCGCCCAGAACCACCACCGTGCCGGGGGACTCCACCCGGGCGCCCGAACGCAGGGTCTGGTCAATCACCTCGGTGTAGGGGATGTATTTTTCGCCCCGTTGGGGCCTGAACTGTAGACCCCGTTCGCGGCCCAGCTCGAGCAAGGCTTCCAGAGTTCCCTGGTTCACCACCCCAGCGACCTCCACTTCCAGGGGTAAGTCGGGCAGTTCGGCCAGAGCCTTGCGAAGCATCTCGGGGGTTTCGTTGCCATCGAGCCGCAAGGCCAACGCATTTAGGGTCGCACGAATCCGCATCGCGGCTATTTATACCAGCCCCGAAGGGCCCTCACAAGTCGCAGTTAAATCCAAATTTCCACAAGCCACTAACCACGAGCCACAAGCCAATCTCAACGATTGGCAATATGGATGGCCTGACGGTGCAGGTGCTCGGCAGCCTCCATGATGCCCTCGGAAAGGGTGGGGTGGGCATGGACGGTCAGGCCCACATCGGTTACGGTGGCCCCCATTTCCAGCGCCAGCGCCATCTCGGCAATCAAATCGGAGGCGCTTGGCCCGACCATATGGGCGCCCAACAGCAGGTCGGTTTCGGCATCGCCGATGAGCTTGATCAGCCCCTCGGTGGCCCCCAGGGTCATGGCCCGGCCCGAGGCCGAGAGGGGGAACTTGCCCACCTTGACCTTGTAACCGGCCCTGACGGCCTCCTCCTCGGTCATGCCGACGGCGGCCCACTCCGGGCTGGTGTAAACCACATTGGGGATCTGGTAGTCCATGGCGGCGTTGCCCCCAGCCGCGTTTTCAGCAGCAATCAGGCCCTCCTTCATGGCTTTGTGGGCCAGCAGGGGGGGGCGGGTCACGTCGCCGATGGCGTAGATGCCGGGCACGTTGGTTTCCATGCGCTCGTTGGTGGGGATGTAGCCGCGCTCGTCCACCTTGACCCCGATGGCCTCGAGCCCCAGCCCCTTGCCCCGGGGCCGCCGCCCGGTGGCGACCAGAATCTTGTCCACCACAAGGGTTTCTTGTTTGGCCGCTTTCAGGTCTTCCAGCGTGACGTGGAGGCCGTCTTTTTTTCTCTCCACCTTCACGCCCTTGGTCTGGGTGCGGATGGCAATACCCTGCTTACCCAGAATTTTGGCCAGCAGACCAGCGGTCTCGGGGTCGGCGGCGGGCAGAATCTGGCCCATGAACTCAATCACCGTGACCTCGGCCCCCAGCCGCTTATAGACCTGGGCGAACTCGAGGCCAATCGCACCCCCGCCAATGCAGAGCAGGCGTCTGGGGAACTTTTCCTCCACGCGCAAAGCTCCGGTAGAGTCCACAATGTCCTTCTGGTCTACCTCAAAGCCCGGCAGAGTGTTGGGCTCGGAGCCGGTGGCCACGATAAAGGTTTGGCCCTGGATGCGTTCACCCCCGACCTCGATGGTGTTTTTGTCAACAAACCGGGCAAAGCCGGTTTTGAGGTCTACCTTGTTGCCCTTCAGAAGCTGAGAAACCCCGCCGGTGAGCTTTTTGACGATGCCGTCGCGCCAGCCGCCCAGCTTCTTGGTGTCGAGCCTGGCTTCTTTCACCTCGAGGCCAAACTCGCCCCCGTGGCGGATGCCCTCGAGCTCCTCGGCGGCGTGCAACAGGGCTTTGGTAGGAATACAGCCCACGTTCAGGCAAACCCCGCCCACGTACTCCGCTTCCACCGCCAGTACTTTCTTGCCCAGTTGGGCCGCCCGAATGGCCGCATGGTAGCCGCCGGGGCCGGTTCCGATCACAATTACATCGTAGATGGTTGACATAGACACCCCATTCTAGTGAGTGCTCACTTGAAAAACAAAATCTGCTAGATGAAAAACTATAGCGCTTCCAGGAAGAGCCGCTCGGGTTTTTCCAGGAGCCGGATTACTTCCTTGCAGAATCGTGCGGCCTCGGCGCCGTCTACAAGCCGGTGGTCGAAAGAGAGCGAGACGTACATCATCTGCCGTACCACAATCTCGTCACGTTCGTTCACCACCGGGCGCTTTTGTATGGAGTGCACCCCCAGGATGGCCGCGTCGGGCACGTTGATGATGGGGAAGCTGAACAGGGCCCCAATCGAGCCGATGTTGGTCACGCTGAAAGTGGAGCCGCTCACCTCTTCGGGGGCCAGCTTGCCGGCGCGGGCTTTTTCGGCCAGGTCGGCAATCTCGCGGGCCAGTTGAAGCAGGCTCTTCCGGTCCACGTCCCGAACCACCGGCACAATCAGGCCATTCTCGGCGGCCACCGCCATCCCGATGTTGATGTAGTGCTTGAGCACCACCTCTTGCCGGGCCTCGTCCAGCGAGCTGTTCAGGGAAGGGAACTTCTTGAGCGCCACCGCGATGGCCTTGAAAATAAACGGCAGGTAGCTGAGCTTGACCCCCTGGGCTTCGGCTTCTGGCTTGAGCCGCTCGCGCAGGGCCACCAGCTCGGTCAGGTCGGCCTCGTCCACCGAGAGGGTGCGCACGGTGTAGAGGTGCGAGGCCACCATCTGCTGGGCTATGGCCCGCCGCAGGCCGCGCAGGGGTACGCGGGTCTCGAGGTCTTCGTAGCCCTTGGGGGGCTTGTACTGTACCGGGGGTGGGAAGCCGGTAGCGGGTGGCTTGTGGCCTGTAGGTTCTGGTGCTGGAGCGGTTGGGGCTTGCACTTTGCTTTGTGCGTAGGCCCGTATATCCTCTACCCGTACCCGGCCCGCTGGCCCCGAGCCCGGAACCTGGGCAATGTCCAGGCCCAGCTCGCGGGCCAGTTTGCGGGCCGCCGGTACCGCAATCACCCGCCGGGGTTGGGCTACGGTAGTGCTCTCTGCAGCCTGGAGTGGGGCTGCCTTGCTGAAGGGGTTTTTCACCTGCTCCGGTTTACTGTCGGGTTTGAACAGGGAGAGGTTAGCCCCATCGTCCTCGGCGACCTGGCCCGGCTCCACGATGGAGCGCTCTTCCTGGGCCTGTACGCTGGGCGCCGGGGTGGGCTTTTTGTCGGAAATGGGGGCGGCTGCTTCCCCCGGTTCGGCCACCAGGGCAATCGGTGCATGGACGGGCACCACGTCGCCCTCCTTCACCAGCTTTTGCAGGAGCACCCCCGCCAGTGGACTCGGGAGTTCTACCGTCACCTTATCGGTCATGACCTCTACAAAAGGCTGGTCTTTTTGCAAGGCGTCGCCTTCGTTCACCAGCCAGCGGAGAATTTCACCTTCCACCACAGATTCGGCGAGTTCGGGTAATACCACTTCTTTGGGCATGCGTCCTCCCTAGTAGTCGAGTAAGCGCTTGGCAGCGTTCAAGATGCGCGTCACGGTGGGCATGTAGAGCTTGTCCTGGGCCAGCGGATAGGGGGTATCGAAGCCGGTTACCCGCAGGGGTGGGGCCAGCAGCTGGTCGAACAACTCCTCCGAAACGGTGGCAGTCACTTCGGAGGCCACGCTGGCCGTGCGCGGGGCCTCCGAGATCATCAGCAGGCGTCCGGTTTTGGCTACCGAGTTCAGCACCGTCTCTTTGTCCCAGGGCATCACGGTGCGCAGGTCAATCACCTCCGGGTCTACCCCGGCGGCGGCCATTTCCTCGGCGGCCCGCAGGGTCTCGACCATCGGCCCTCCATACGAAACCAGGGTGATGTCGCTGCCTTCGCGGCGGATGGCGGCCTTGCCGATGGGAATCAGGTAGTCGTCGGACGGCACCTCTTCCTTGACCGCGCGGTAGAGCCGCTTGGGCTCCATGAAAACCACCGGGTCGTCGTTGCGGATGGCCGCCTTCAGAAGCCCCTTGGTGTCGTAGGGGGTGGAAACCACCACCACCTTAAGGCCGGCGGTATGGGCAAAGTGGGCCTCGGGGCTTTGTGAGTGGTGGTGCCCCCCCTTTACGCCGCCGCCGGTGGGCATTCGCACCACCATGGGGGCGGTGAACTGTCCCCCCGAGCGGTAGCGGAGCTTGGCGGCCTGGGAGAAAAGCTGGTCAATGCCGGGGAAGACGTAGTCGGCAAACTGTATCTCGGCCACCGGGCGCATTCCGTGGGCAGCCAGTCCCACGGCGGCCCCCAGAATGGCGGCTTCGGAAAGGGGAGAGTCCAGTACCCGGTCAGGGCCATACTTTTGTTGCAGGCCCTCGGTCGCCAGGAAAACCCCCCCGCGCTTGCCCACATCCTCCCCCAGCAACAGTACCCGCTCGTCGCGGCTCATCTCTTCGTCCAGGGCGGTATTGATTGCCTGGATTAGGGTCATGGTTGGCATACAACCTCCATTACGGGTCGCAAGTTACAAGTCTTCAAAAAGAGGACAGAAACCTTTACCATCAGGACTGCAATTCGTCCATCACCAGGCGGCGCTGCTCTTCTAGATGCCAGGGGCGGGCAGCGTACACATCGTCGAACATTTGCAGGGGGTCGGGCTCGCCCGCTTGCAGGGCTTCTTGCAAGGCGGCTTCCTGTTCTTTGGCAAGCTCGATGCGTAGTTCGTTGGCCCACTGGGCATCCCAGAGCCCTTCTTTCTCCAGGAAACGCTGGTAGCGCAGCAAGGGGTCTTGCTGGCGCTCGGCAGCCAGCTCCTCTCGCGAACGGTAGCGGCTGTCGTCATCGGCAGAAGAGTGCGCTCCGAACCGGTGAACCACCAGTTCGACCAGGCTGGGCCCGTGCCCGGCCCTGGCTCGCTCGATGGCTTCCTTCATCACGAAGTAGCTGGCCAGTACATCCAGCCCGTCCACATAGTAGCCAGGAATCCCGTAGGCATGGGCCTTAACGGCAATGTTCTCGGAGGCAGTCTGCTTGGAGATGTTCACGCTGATGGCATAGCGGTTGTTTTCGCACACAAATACGGCGGGGGCACCCTGCACGGCGGCAAAGTTGATTCCGGCGTGCCAGTCACCCTCGCTGGTAGCCCCATCGCCAAAGGTGCAGACCGCGACCTGCCCGGTGCCGCGCAGCTTCATGCTGATAGCCGCTCCCGCCGCAGGGGGTACATGCGAGGCGATGGCCGAACACACCGTAAAAATATTCAGACTTTTGCTACCGGGATGCGAGGGCATCTGGCGGCCCCTGGCGGGGTCGGCGGCGTTGCCCAGGGTCTGGCCGAAAACTTCTACCAGGGGTACTTCCATTGCCAGCACCAGGCCCATATCACGGTAGTAGGGAAACAGCCAGTCGTGGCCTCTTTGCAGCGCATGGGCAATGGCGATCTGAGCCCCTTCGTGGCCTGCGTGAGGGGCTATGAAGCTGGTTTTGCCGGTGCGAATAAGGATGACCAGCTTTTCGTCCAGTATCCGTGCTGCCAGCATGTCACGGTAGAAGCGCTGGAGCTGCTCGGGGGGCAGCCCGTGCTCAAAGGGCGCGATCCAGTGGCCCTGTTCGTCTACCAGCCGGATGGGCTCTGGGCTAAAGGGTTGGAAGCGTATTTTCTCTTGAACCATGTCTCCTCCCGGCCTGCTGGGGTGACCAGCCGGCCCGACCTGCCAAGCCTTGGGTAAAGGCTTTTTTGTCCGGGGCACCCTGGGTAAGGACTGCCCCGGGGAATAACCACCCAGCCAAACCAAAAGACCTCCAGCGGGGGAGGTCTGCGCTTGGGTTTTGGTATACCGGGCTCGAGGTTCTGGGGGAGCCTAATATTGCCGGTAGCGTTAGGCGCTTTCCCATACCGACCTCTTGGTACCCAAGATTATAGCCGGTTTTGCCTGGGGCCGATTGGGGGTCAGGTTAGCTACAGACCCTACAGCTCCGGTAGACTCAATCCCGCTAAGTGTAGTGTTACGGTGGATCGCCCCATGAAACTGCGAGTCTGTGTTATTGGGAAGCCCAAACTGGACTATGCCAGAGCGGGTGTGGAGGAGTATGCCAGGCGCTTGCAGCGCTACGGGAAGCTCGAGCTCCTCTACCTCAAGGAGGGTACCCCGGTTCAGGAAGGACAGCGTTTGCTGGAAGCCTCCGAGGGCTACCGGCGGGTGGTGCTGGACGAGCGAGGCCAGTTGCCCGATACCCTGGCCTTCAAGGCCCGGCTCGAGGCCTGGGAGATGGGAGCCGAAAAAGGCGTGGCGTTCCTGATTGGGGGCGCAGAAGGCCATACCCAGGCCGTGCGAGACGAGGCCGACTGGCTGCTGTCCCTGTCCAAACTAACCCTTCAGCACGAGCTGGCCCTGGTGGTGCTCCTTGAGCAGCTTTACCGGGTCGAAACCCTGAAGCGGGGCGAGCCCTATCACCGCTAGCGGGCCGGGTAGCCCATCTGTTTTAGCCACTTTTCGCGGGTGAGGGTGGTGGAGAGAACGGGCTCGAGCACCACATTGATATTGCTGGCATTCGGCAACACGGTAGCAATGTTGCCACCGACCTTGTACCACCCAAACAGATCGCCCACATCCTGGGTGCCGTTGTTGTTCACATCCTTCCAGGCCGAGATGCGGTAGCCCGACAGCCCGGTCGTCGAAAGCTGGTTTCGGCTGTAGGGTGCCTGGGTGCCGGTCTGGGTGATGACCACCGGACTAAAATCCAGCAACAGGCTCAGGGTGGGGGTTTCGCGCAGCACCGCATCGAAGTAAATCCGGGTGTCTTGCACGGTCTGAGTGGGAGGAGGCGTTGTGGGGGGCTGTACCACGGTCAGGGTAACGCGGGTCTCGCCCTGCACGGTCTGTCCGCTCACGCTGGCACTGCCGCTAACCACCAGGGTATAGGTGCCGGGGGTGCTGCCCGCCGGGATGGTCAGGGTGGTGCTGTTGCCCGTAACTGGGCTGGCCGGATTGAAGATAGGGGTGGTGCCGCTGGGCTGCCCGCTCACGCTCAGGGCCACCGGCTCGGTGAAGTTGGTACGGATGATGCCGATGGTAACGGAAGCGCTTGCGCCGGTGTTGAGGGTCAGGGCGTTGGGGCTGGCCGAGAGCACCAGCGAGCGAGGGGGTGGCGTGTTCAGGCGGGCCAGGGCGGCCTGCGCGTCTATCAGCCCCGCACCGCACTCGAGGCCGCTGGGGCGGTCGCACTGGGTCGCGCTCAGGGGCCGGGCAGTGTCTTTCAGGATAGAGAGCCCTTCGGCGGCGGTCAGGGAAGGCTTTTTGCTTTTCATCAGGGCCAGCACGCCGGCCACGTGGGGCGCGGCCATCGAGGTGCCCGCCTTGCCCCCGTACTGCCCACTGCCCAGGGTACTCACCACTTGCTGTCCGGAAGGTTCACCGCCGGGGGCCATCAGGTCAATCCGGGTGCCATAGTTGGAGTACGAGGCCCGATTGCCTGCGGCATTGGTGGCGCCCACCGTTATCACCCCGCTGCACCCGGCAGGGCTGAAGGTGCTGGCATCCACATTAGAGTTGCCTGCCGCCACCACGATGATGGCACCGGCGTTATTCGCCTCGTTAATGGCCTGTTGTAGGGCAGGGGCGTTGGTACAGGCTACGGGCCCACCCAGCGACATATTAATCACGCTGGCAGGGTTCGCGTTGGCCGGAACACCAGACACACTCAGTCCTGCAGCCCATCTCAAAGCATCGGCTACGTCGGCCAGGGTTCCGTTGCCGCCGCTCAGCGCACGAATCGGAAC
>CAZIXH010000155.1:0-6315 GCA_964543055.1 uncultured bacterium | reverse complement strand
CCAGCTTTTCCTAAATATCGAGGTTGCTCCGGGGCAGCTTGAGACTTCGCTCCAACACCCGCCGCACCCCGTCCACCCGCCGGCTATCCAGCCCCTGCGAAACCCTTCGAGGAGCCGGAAAGGGGGTTCTGGCGGCCAGCGCCTGTACCTCCAGGGCCAGCGCCCGCTCGCCCGACAGACTGAGCGCTACCACCGAGCCCGGCGCTCCCACCGGACGCTCGGCCAGAAAGGCTGCCGAGGGATTGGCGACCTCCTCCATGCCCTCGTGAACCATGCTAAAAACACCCATCTCGCCCACCGGGCCAAAGCGGTTTTTGGTGGAGCGCAAGACCCGAAAGTGGCCGGCTGTCTCCAGATACAAGGTGGCGTCCACCACGTGCTCAATCACCTTGGGCCCGGCCACAATGCCTTCCTTGGTCACATGCCCCACCAGCACGGTGGTTACCTGATGGTGTTTGGCAAAGCGGGTCAGGGCGGCGGTGGCGTCGCGCACGGCCACCAGCGAACCCGGTGAGGCGGTGGTCTCCAGGGTCTGGATGGAGTCCACCACCAGGAAATTGGGCGGACTGGCCTCGAGGGTCGCCAATACGCTGTCCAGCTCGGTTTCCCGCAGGAGCTCGAGTTCCCCCGAAATTCCCAGTCGCTGGGCCCGCAGCCGAATCTGTCCTGGCGACTCCTCACCTGCCAGGTAAACCACCCGCTGGCCCATCTCCAGCATCTTCTGGGCCACCTGCAACAACAGGGTGCTTTTGCCCACGCCGGGCTCCCCCCCCCAGAGCAGCACCTCGCCCGGCACAAAACCGCCCCCCAGCACACGGTCAAGCTCCCCTCGCTGGCTCGAGAAGCGTGCCTCCCCTCCTTCGGGCACATCCCCCAAACGGGTCAGGGCGGCGGGGTTGGGAAGTGGGCGAGAGCGTGATAGTCCGCCCTTGCCCACTACAGAACCTGGTTTGAGCGCAGGTGCTTCCTCTTTGAAGCTGTCCCAGGCCCCACAGTTGGGGCAACGACCCAGCTCTTTCACCGATTTATAGCCGCACTCAATACAGCGATATTGAATCGAAGCCTTTGCCATCTAACTGCAAGTGTAGCCTGCAAGGGGCTCTAATTAAAGGCTTTGGTGCACGTTCCGTAATGCACTTCCCAGGCATGGGCTTCCACAAGACAGGAGAGTGTTCACTGGGTGCTGCTGCCTGGACTACGAAGTAGGTGCGCTCAGGGCGCTTCCCACGAACAGTCCGTAAGGCGATGTGGGCTGTGCCGACTACAATACGGTGCACCATGTCTGCTGTGTTGGTGGAGCGGTCCGGCGCATCGCGGTTGTCGCTTATGCTTGCCGCTGTATCCAACAGCAAAAAGCCAGCCCCCTACAGCATTTGATTTTCGGGAGACTGTCGGGGTTCTTTCTGAAAACCCCTTTGGGTATCTTTGCGAAGCCGGGTCTACTCCTGCGGCACATGCACCCGGGGTCAGAGCTGGCCGCGTTTGGCCTTCAGGGCACGCTCGAGCCGCTCCAGCCAGGCCGCCATGCCGGTACCACGCTTGCCCGAAACCTCCAGAATCTCGATGCCTGGACGTATCTCGCGCAGGTTCCGGTACATGGCCTCGCGGTCGAACTCCACCGCCTCGGCCAGGTCAATTTTGGTGATCAGGGCTATGTCAGCGGTGTTGATGAGGGTGGGGTACTTGAGCGGTTTGTCCTCGCCCTCGGTAGTGGAGAACAGCGCTACCCGCAGGTCTTCGCCCAGATCCCAGCTCGAAGGGCAGACCAGGTTGCCCACGTTCTCGATAAAGAGGAGGTCAATCTGGCGCAAGTCCCAGCCCTGCAGGTATTCCTCGATCATGCGGGCCTCGAGGTGGCACAGGGTTTTGGTCTCGATCTGCCGTACCGGTGCCCCGCTCTCGGCCAGCCGTTTAGCATCGTTGTCGGTGGCCAGGTCGCCCACCAGGGCCGCCACCCGGTAACGCTGGCCCAGCTCGAGCAGGGTCTGGCGCAGCAGGGTGGTTTTGCCCGAGCCAGGGCTGCTGACCAGGTTCAGCACCAGCGTCCCGGTCTGAGCAAAGCGCTCGCGCAACGAGCGGGCCAGTATGTCATTGTCCTTGAGCACGTTGGCCCGCACCTCGAGGATTCGCGGAGTTTTGGTCATGGCTAGTCCTTCACCTCCAGGGCTACAATTTCCAGCTCCTTACCACGTCGGATCTCGCCTGACAGCTCACCACAGCGAGGGCAGCGCAGGCTCTGGATACCCTCCAGCTCCACTTCTGCCTGACAGGAGGGGCAGTAGATGGTCAGGGGCACCTCCTCGATCAGGAGACGGGTGCCCTCGAGGGGGGTGCCCTGGCTGGCTATCTCGTAGCCGAACAAGAGCGAGTCCACCACCACCCCCGAAAGTGCCCCTAATCGCAAGTGCACAGCCTCCACCTCTACCCCGCGTGCCGTTGCCTCCTCCTGGGCAACTGCAACGATGTTAGTGGCGATTGAGAGTTCGTGCATGGGCTGCACCTAGGGTGTTTTGACGATAGAGCAAGTCCAGGAACCCCCACAAGCCTGACCGAAATGCATGGGTACAGGTGTCCTGAGCTAGCTCATATAATCTAAGTAGCGTCGCCTATTTTTTGAAAGGAGTCCAGAATGTGCCTTGCCATTCCTGGCCAGATTGTACAGTTTGAGAGCGCTGCCAAGCATATGGCGACCATTGAGGTGTCGGGGGTCAGGCGGCAGGTCAACCTGGATTTGCTGCGCGGTTCCCCCTTGGAGGTGGGCGACTGGGTGCTGATCCACGTGGGCTTTGCCATGAGCAAGATCAGCGAGGCCCAGGCCCGGGAGCAGCTTAAGCTGCTGACCATGCTGGGCGAGGCCGAGGGAGCCCTGGAGGAACTCGAGGGCTACCAGTTTGCCGAGGAGCGAAGTCCCCAT
Source organism: uncultured bacterium (assembly GCA_964543055.1). Classification (GTDB taxonomy): domain Bacteria; phylum Deinococcota; class Deinococci; order Deinococcales; family Thermaceae; genus Meiothermus. The sequence goes on along the minus strand of CAZIXH010000155.1, from coordinate 3,401 downwards.
GAACCCGGATGATCTGACCCTGTACGGCAGCTGCACCCTTGACGCCGACGGCTGCACCACCTGTGGCGATGTGGCGGTGCCGGTTCGGGTGGTGGCCCTGGAGGGTAGCGATGCCCTGGTGGAGGATCGCCTGGGCCAGCAGGCCAGGGTTGCGGTGGATTTCATTCCTGACCTCGAGGTAGGCGACGCGCTGCTGGTGCACATGGGCGTTGCCATCGCAAAGCTTCCTAACCTTGCAAGAGGAGTAGGCCAGGAGGAGTTGGCGTGAAATACGTAGATGAGTTCCGCGACCCCAGGCTCATTGAAAAAGCCGCCGAGGAAATCCGGCGCCTGGCCGACCCCAAGCGGCACTACCGCATCATGGAGGTCTGTGGCGGGCACACCCACTCCATCTACCGCTTCGGTTTGCAAGACTTGCTTCCGGAGAACCTCGAGCTCGTCCACGGCCCCGGCTGCCCGGTCTGCGTGCTGCCTATGGGCCGCGTAGACGACGGCCTCCGGCTGGCCCAGAACCCCCAGGTAATCCTGACCGCTTTCGGCGACATGATGCGCGTACCGGGCCAGATGGGCACCCCGTTGGAGATGAAAGCCAGGGGCGCCGATATTCGTATGGTGTACTCGCCGCTGGACGCGCTTAAGCTGGCCGAAAAGAACCCCGACCGTCAGGTGGTCTTCTTCGCCATCGGCTTCGAGACCACCGCCCCCTCTACGGCCCTCACCCTGCTGCGGGCCAAAAAGATGGGCCTGCCCAACTTCTCCGTCTTCAGCAACCACGTCAACATCATTCCGGCCATGCGGGCCATCCTGGACTCGCCCGACATGCGCCTGGACGGCTTCGTGGGGCCGGGGCATGTTTCCACGGTAATCGGGTGCCGCCCCTACGAGTTCGTGGCGCGGGAGTATGGCAAGCCGGTGGTGGTCTCGGGCTTTGAGCCCCTGGACTTGCTGCAAAGCCTGGTGATGCTGCTGCGGCAGCTAAATGAAGGCCGGGCTGAAGTAGAGAACCAGTACGAGCGCGTCGTACCCTGGGACGGCAACCAGGCCGCATTGGCCGCCATGGCCGAGGTGTTTGAACTGCGCCCTTTCTTCGAGTGGCGCGGCCTGGGTTTCATCTCCCAGTCGGCGCTCAAACTGCGCCCGGAGTATGCCCCCTGGGACGCCGAGGCCCGCTTCGAGGTGGCCGGGGTGCGGGTGACCGACCCCAAGGCCGCGCAGTGTGGCGAGGTCCTGAAAGGCGTGCTCAAGCCCCCGCAGTGCAAGCTATTCGGCAAGGAGTGCACGCCCGAAAAACCGGTGGGTGCCTTGATGGTCTCTTCTGAAGGGGCCTGTGCGGCCTATTACAACTACGTCCACCGCGCCGAGCTGGTCTCGGGCGATTGAAAACCTATGGTCAAACCAACTGCCATCCGCTTCAAGGACACCCAGATCGAGCTGGCCCACGGCTCCGGCGGCAAGGCCAGCCGCCGCCTGGTGGAGGGTCTGATTGCGCCCATCCTGGGCAACCCTGCGCTGGACGATGCGGCCCTGCTCAGCCTGGGTAGCTCGTCGCTGGCCTTCACCGCCGATAGCTTTGTGGTCAAGCCGCTGCGGTTTCCCGGCGGCTCCATTGGGGAGCTGGCCGTTAACGGCACGGTCAACGACCTGGCGGTCTCGGGGGCCAGGCCAGTAGCCCTTCTGTCCACGCTGATTCTGGAGGCCGGTCTGTCGGTTCAGCTCTTACAAGCCGAGCTCGAGGCCATGCAACAAGCGGCCCGGCGGGCCGGGGTGCAGGTGGTGGGCGGCGATACCAAGGTGGTGGAGCACGGCAAGGCCGATGGGCTTTTCATCAGTACCAGTGGCATTGGGCTGGTGGACGCACGGGTTAAGCTGGCTGCCGCCTCGGTACGACCCGGCGACCAGGTGCTGCTCTCGGGCCCTATTGGCGACCACGGTATTACCATACTCCTGGCTCGAGGGGAACTCGACCTCGAGGCCGACCTGAAGTCCGACACCCGCTCGATCTGGCCTTTGGTGGAGGCGCTGATCGAGGCCGCCGCACCCGGCCTGCGCTGGATGCGTGACCCCACCCGGGGCGGGGTGGCCACCGCGCTCAACGAGCTTGCCAGGGATGCCCGGCTGGCCCTCAAGCTCTACGAAGAACACATTCCCGTCCGCGACGAAGTGCGAGGGGCCTGCGAGATTCTGGGCCTCGACCCCCTGCACATTGCCAACGAAGGCCAGTTCATCGCCATCGTGGCCCCCGAGTACACCGAAGCTGCGCTGGCGGCGGTGCAGGGGGTGGCCGGGGGCCAGGAAGCCCGGCTAATTGGAGAGGTGGTGGAAACCCCTGCTGGCGTGGTCTATACCGTGAGCAGCTACGGCTCGAGCCGGGTGGTGGATATGCTGGTGGGCGACCCCCTGCCCCGCATCTGCTGACGCATAGCGGATAGCTGAATCTGATTTGGTTATGAACCCACTCCAGGCGATTGACCCAGTCCAGGCCACTATGCGGGTGTGCAATACGCTGTTAAGGGCTTTTTTCAAGCTGGAGGCGCAGCGTCTGGCCGAGGTCTGCCGACAGATGTGCGAACGGTCTCTGTCCGGGGGCTGCCTGCTGGTTTTTGGGCAATGGGCCTGCACTAGCGTGGCCAGCGACCTTGCATCCAGAAAGTGCAAGCCCTGGTCTATCATGTCATCCGCTAACCGTTGGGGGCGCTATGGCACTAGAGCTGTTTGGTACACGGAGCTGTCCCTATACCGCCGAGCTGCGGGAAGACCTCGAGTGGCGGGGTGTGGAGTTTATCGAGTATGACGTGGAGATGGATGCAGAGGCCCTCGAGCGAATGCTCGCCCTTACCCACGACCAGCGCACCGTACCGGTTCTGGTCGAGGATGGGAAGGTCAAACAAACAGGCTGGCAGGGGCGTGGCTGCGTGGTAGGGCAGGGGCTGCCGTAGAATACACCCGCGCCCTGGAACCCCGATCAATACAACAGGCATGTGGCCACTGGAAAGTGGCAAATGGTTGGGGTCGCCTATAGGCATGTGGTTTCTCCACAAGCTACAAGCCACGAGCCACGAGCCTTCTCCAGCATTCAGCCTTCGAACTCGTCGAAGAGAGGTGTTGAGAGATACTTCATCCCCGAGTCGCAGGCGATGGTCAGCACACGTTTTCCCGGCCCCAGTTCGCGGGCGACCTGCATAGCGGCACAGATCATGCCGCAAGCACTCATTCCTACAAAAAGCCCTTCATCGCGGGCCAGCGGCTTGGCTCGAGGGAAGGCATCTTCTTCCAGGACCTGAATCACCCGATCCAGCATTTTCACATCCAGGTTGGGCGGGATGTAGCCGGGCCACATTCCCTGGACCTGGTGGGAGCCCGCATGGCCCCACGAACGCGCTTTGGTACGTTCAGGATCGCGG
>CAZIXH010000154.1:0-3439 GCA_964543055.1 uncultured bacterium | reverse complement strand
TCATTGGATAGCCGCCAGACGGCATTCCATCTGCCCTAAATACGCAGATGCACCACCGTTACCCCGTGGCCGCCTTCGTAGGGCACGGCGTCGTGGAAGCTGTCTACCCGCCGGTCACGCTTGAGCGAATCGCGCAGGGCGTTGCGCAAGGCCCCCGTACCCTTGCCATGCAACAGGCGCACGGGGGTGGTGGCGGTGGCCTTGGCTTCGGCCAGGTAATCGTCTACCGCCAGCAAGGCTTCTTCCACCGTGAGGCCCCGCAGGTTGAGCTCGCTGGCGATTTTGGCTTTGTGCTGGACACGGCCCCCCGATTGGCGGGGTTTGGGTTCTTCCCTGGGTTGCAGGCGGGCGACGGGCACGGTGAGCCGCACCGCACCCATTTGCAGCACAGCTTCCTGGCCCCGAAGCTCCACGATGGTCGCCTGGCCCCCATACTCCGGCACCTCCACCACCGACCCCGGTTGCAAGCCCGGCTTGGGGGCTGCGGTTTTTTCCCGCTGGTAGCGGCTTCGAAGCTGGATGAGTTCCTGTAAAGCCTGGCCCTGGCCCTGGGTTTTGCTACGTTCGCGGGTCTGGCGGATGCGCTCTTGCGCTTCCCTCACCACCTGCTCGGCTTCGGCTCTGGCTTCCTCGAGCAAACGTTCCTTGTTTTGTGTCAGTTCGGCAAGTTGCTGGGTCAGCTCCTGCTCCAGGTTTTTTACCTTTTGCTGCTGGTGCTCGGCTGCCTGCCGCGCTTCCCGCAAACGTTCGCGTTCGAGCTCGAGGGAGGCCAGCAGACGCTCGAGCCGCCCCCCTTCAGGCCCCAGCAGGGCCTCGGCCCGCTCGAGCTCGGCCTGTGGAAAGCCCAGCCGCCGGGCAATCGAGAGGGCATAACTGCGCCCCGGCGCGCCCACTACCAGCTGGTAAGTGGGTCGCAGGTGTTCCAGGTCAAAGCGCATCGAAGCGTTTTGCACACCGGGGGTGTCCTGGGCGAAGGCCTTGAGGGGGGAGAGGTGGGTGGTAATCAGCCCGCGTACCCCTTTGTCGAGTAAGCCCTCCATAAAGGCTTGCGCGAGCGCAGCCCCCTCCTCGGGGTCGGTGCCGGAGCCCAGCTCGTCCACCAAAACCAGGCTGTTCGGGGTGGCGGCCTCCAGCACTTCCCTGAGCTTGAGCACATGAGCGGCAAAGGTAGAAAGGCTCTGCTGAAGCGACTGCTGGTCGCCGATGTCTACGAACAGTCTGTCTGGGAAGGCAATTTCGGCAGCATCGGCAGCCACAAACAGCCCGCACTGGGCCATCAGGACTGCCAGGCCCAGGGTTTTCAAGAGGGCGGTCTTACCCCCCATGTTGGGGCCGGTTATCAGCAGGATTCGCCGTTCTGCCGAGAGGGCCAGGTCGTTGCTAACGGGATTGGCAATGAGGGGATGGCGGGCAGCCTTGAGAAGATAATGCCCCTCCTGGTTCAGCCGGGGCCGCACCAGGTTCCAGTCCTCGGCCAGGTGGGCGGCTGCGCGGGCGATGTCGAGCTCGGTGAGGGCCTTCAGGGTATCGTCTAGCTCAAGGTCGTTGCCCAGAATGGCCGATAGCTCGAAGAGCACCCGGTTGACCTCGGCTTCCTCCTCGAGCTTCAGGCTAGCAAGCTGGTTGTTGAGGGGCACCACCGAGGAAGGCTCCATGTACACGGTGAGCCCCGAGTCGGACTGATCCAGGATGATACCCGGAATTTTGTGCTGGAAGCTGGCCTTGACCGGAATCACGTAGCGTTCGCGCCGCAGGGTGATGAATCGCTCCTGGATGGCCTCCGGCTGCCGATCCATGAGCTGGTGCAGCCTGTCCTGAATCTGCTCGCGCAAAGGGTTCGCCCGCCGACGGATTTCCCGCAGCCGGGGGGTTGCCTCGTCCTTTACATGGCCCGCTTCGTCCAGGCACTCCCGGATGCGCCGCAGGAAGTAGGTGTGCTCCCCCATGCGGGCTGCCAGGGCCTTCAAATGTTCGCCAATCTCCAGAAGCTCGTGCTTGAGGTCTACCGCCGATTCCAGGCTGGCGGCCACCTCGCGCAGTTGGGGCCCCTCGAGCCGCAGTCCTTCCCTGGCGGCGGCCAGGGCGGGCCGCAGGTCGGAGATGCCCCCCAGCCGGTAGGGGTAGGCCAGGGCCTCCGCCACGGTGGCCTGCTGGGCCAGGGCTTCCGCCAGGGTCGCCCTGGGCGACAGGGCCAGAAGCGCCTCCCGGCCCATAAAGGTAGAGGCCCGCTCGGCCAGTGCCTCACGGATACGGTCAAAATCCAGCGATTCAAGAACCCCTTGCATACCCAACCCAAAGGGCCAGTATAGCTCAGCAGCCCGTGCAGGATGCGACCTGTGTTACCTAATGCTGCAAGCGAAATATGCCCAGGCCCGAGAGCTGCACAGTGCCCTCGGCGGGTTGGCTCGTCAACAGATTTTCGGCCTTTGGGAGCTGTACCTCGGTGGGCTCCAAAGCCGCATACACCCAGACTTCTTCCTCCTGGTACCGGCGCTTGTAGGCCAGGAGTTTCTCGGAAACCTTCAAGGGAAGCAGCCCCCCCCGTCGCAGGGCTGGAACCTGTTTCCTGAGCCGAATGAGGGTCTTGGTCCAGGCCCGTACCTCCTGGTTCCACCGCCCTTCATCCCAGGGAAACGTGCCCCGGCACATGGGGTCGCCGTTCCAGTCGAGGTAGGGGTTGGTCTGGTTGAGCCCGATTTCGTCGCCGTAGTAGAGCCCCGGTGCGCCGGGAAAGGTGAGCAAGATGCCCAACGCCAGCTTGAAGCGCTCCACATCCCCCTTTAGCCGCCAGAGTGCGCGGGGGATGTCGTGGCTGCTGATGAGGGTGTACATGCTCTGGCGAAGCTGGAGGGGCAGGGCTGCGTAGTGATCCCACAGGGTCTCCCAGAGCTGATGGGTGGAAACCTGCACCTCCCAGCCGTACACATTTTTCCCCGACAGCCACTCCATCAGGGGGTTGGCAAACCCTGCGTAGTGCATGGAGCCATCCAGGGTGTGGGTCCGCAGGGTGGGCAGGGTGTCGAAGAACAGTTCGCCAAACACGAAGGCCTCGGGGTTTTCCTCGAGGCTGTTGTGCTTGATGAGCCGCAGAAGTTCGGCGTTGCGGCGGTCGGTGCCTCCCTCGCCCAGCTGATGGGCCACATCCAGCCGCCAGCCATCGGCCCCCCTGCGAATCCAGTGCCGCACCGGGGCGTGGTAGCCATCCAGCCAGCGCTCCACCGTGCGGGGGTTGGCGTAGTCCAGCTTAGGAAGCGTTTTGCCCCCAAAGAAGGCCGCATAGGAGCCGTCGGCATAAAAGGTGAACTGCCCGGCCTCGGGGGCGGTGGGGTCTTGCAGGGCCTTCTGGAAGTCGGGGTGGGTGTTGCCGATGTGGTTGAACACCCCATCCAACACCAGCCTCATGCCGCGCTGGTGTAGTGCCTCCACCAGCCGGTCGAAG
>CAZIXH010000153.1:0-5414 GCA_964543055.1 uncultured bacterium | reverse complement strand
CCGGCGGGTGATGCTCGACCGGGATGGGCTCTGCCGGAAACATCACCATCCCGCGCAGACCAAACAACAGCGAGGCCAGCAAAACCACCGCCACCAACCCAATCACCGTGGTGCGTGGGGTAGTTACTGGCCTGTCAGTACACGCATTCACCCAAAAATCAATGTACCCCGAAGAGTTGATTGAGCCGGGGGATTCTAAACATAGGGTTAGCGATCATCAAATCTGCCGAATCAGTCCCTCGCGCACCAGCTCATGCAATACCTCCGGTTTGGCGTCGCCGGCACGTCCTTCCACAATGGCTTTCAGGGCCAGGAGCGCCTCCGGCTCGCCCCGCTTAAGCTGCAAATGCAGATCGCTAAAGGGGTTCAGGGCATCCTGCCCGCGCAGGGTAATCTGGTAGCGGCCAATTGGGGTAATGGGGGCCAGGTGGGCCAGGTAATGGCGGGAGAGCTCCACATAGCGCTCGGCGTTCTGGGTGGGTTCCACCGGGCCCCGCACCTTGGCCGGGATGCCAATGGCCAGCATCCCGTCCGGAATTTCCATGCCCGGCGGCACCACCGCACCCGCCCCCACCATGGCTCCCTTGCCTATATGGGCTCGGTTGAGCACCACCGCACCGATACCAATAAGCGCACCATCCTCCACTACAGCCCCGTGCACCACCGCCCGGTGGCCCACCGTCACGTTTTGGCCCAGTATGCAGGGGTCGCCAGGGTCGGCGTGCAGGATTGCACCATCCTGCACGTTACTGCCCGCACCGATAATCACTTTCTCGGTGTCCGAGCGCACCACTGCGCCAAACCAGACCGAGGCGTTCTCGCCAATTTCAGCCTGTCCAACGACCAGGGCATTGGGGGCAATGAAGGCGCTGGGGTGAATCTGGGGTATGTGTTCGTCCAGCCGATAAACCGCCATATATGCTCCTTCGACGGGCCTCAGTCTATGCCGAAATGCTGCCCCTGAACATGCCTTGCAGCTTCGTCAAGGAGCCGTACATCCTCGGGAAAGGCAAGCAGCCCTCGGGCCTCGGTCAGGTCGAAAAAGCCAGCCCCATGCAGCCCTTTTTCCAGGCGTACCTTGCCATGCCCCTCCATCAAGAACCAGTGGATTTCTCGTTCGATGCCCTTGTTGTTGCGGTACCGCGTCACCGAAAGCGGCACCCTGACCGTACCCCGGATGCCGGTTTCTTCTTCGACCTCGCGCAAGGCCGCTTGCTCGAGGCTCTCCCCCTCGTCCAGGTGCCCTTTGGGAAAACACCAGTAGCCCTGCCGGTCCCGAATGAGCAAGACCTTTCCCTCGAGGTTGAACAGCACCCCACCCGCCCCTTGTACCGACGTCTTCATGCGAACTTCTCCTTTAAGTAGTGCAGCGCGACCTCATCGAGCGCAGGGCCGCCCCGGTAGCGTTCTTCCAGTTTTTCCATGCCGTCAAGCGAGGTAAAGGCCTGCTCGGTGGCCCCGTCCCACACGCCGCTTACCGGGCCGGTGTAGTGGCCCTGGCGCCTCAGCAGGTCCTGGAACCAGGCGATTTCTTCAGTACTTAGCGGGCGGGGTGGCTCCCCGGCCCCAAAAAGCAGCCGGTGGATGCCCAGCAAGCGCTGCAACTCCAGCACCGGGTCGGGGTGGTCGTCTACCCGCAGGTCTATCCAGCGCTCCATGCCGCCATAACCTTTGCCCTCGCCCACCACCAGCAGGGCTGCCGACTGTCGCCCGCGCCTGTCGCCCCCGGCCCGGTCGGCTTGCAGCAGGGCCTCCAGCAGCCGCTCGGGAAAAGGCAGGTCGGTTCGGTTCAGAAATGTGCGCTCGAGGGCCTCCACCACCTCGGGGCCGGCCAGCAGGTTGCCCTGGGCGGCATAGTTCGGCCCCCACCGCCCCCCAGCCCAGCTGTGGCACTCCTGCCCGGTGTAGGAGAGGCTCTCGCCGCTTGCCAACACGTAGCCGAACTGCCGTTTGGCAAGGTCGGGGTCGTTGCGCGCGAACACCGCCAGGATGTCCTCGGGCCCGGCCCCCGCTTCCATCAGGGCCAGACCGGTGGGGCCAAAACGCGGGTTGACATAAGACTGCGTGGCCACCGCACCCACCCCGGCTTTGGCCCACGGCACCACAAAACCAACCGCTAAAAATTTGCTGGCCACCGCGATACCCAGGTCGCCGGTGCTCTCGTCGCGGGCTACCAGCGAAAAGGTGTGAACTGGCAAGGTCGCGCTCATGGGCCTTATCCTACGCCTTGAGGGCTGAGACAAGACGACTTCGGAGTGGCACACTACGTTATCTCTTACCAACTTTAGGCGTGTAGCCAACTTTCAACGATACCCAGGGTGGGAATGGGGGGTAGGAGCTAGGTAGTGGATTTCCAACACCTGTCCCCTATCCCCTACCCCCTGCGCCCTACCACTAGACATCAGTCCACGAACCGGATTGGCTTCCCGATGGCTTCCAGAAGGCTTCGCCGGAACTCGAGCGGGTCCACCTCCACAGCCCCAAAGCGGGCCAGGTGGGGGTTTTGCACCTGCACATCGAATAGCTCAAAGCCTCGAGCCCGCAGGTACTCCACCAGCCGCACCAGCGCTACCTTGGAGGCATGGGGTATGCGGTAAAACATACTGTCGCCGATAAAAGCCGCCCCTAGTGCCACACCCAGGATGCCCCCGGCCAGCTCGTCGCCCTGCCAGGTTTCAAAACTGTGAGCAAAGCCGTAGCGGTGCAGGCTCAGGTAGAGTTGGGCCACCTCGGGGGTAATCCAGGTTTCGCTCCTGTACGACCAGCCCCGGGTCGCGCAACCCTCGAGCACCCCGGCAAAATCGGCGTTGATGCGCACCTCAAAGTGCCCGGCATTGAGCACCCGCCGCAGGCTGCGCGGCACGTGAAAACGCTCGTCCAGGGGCATCACGGCTCGGTAGGGGGTACCATAGGCCCGCTGATCAAACCAGCCAATCCCCTGCTCCATCCCCAGGGGAAAATACCCCTGGGCATACATTCGAAGCACGGCCTGTAAATTCTTCCTGTCCACAAAAAAATAATCGGGGTCAAGGGTTGCGCGTTTTATATTGCTAGGAGCTATGCGCTATTGGCTTTTTTGCTTACCTGAGCTACCTCGAGCCTAATCTATTAGCTTGGATATGGTTTTTGCCGAGACGTCTTCTCTGACCTCGTCTTTTTTCATGGCCCAGGCGGGCAGCGGGAAGGTGAGGGCCAGGGGAACCGGCACCTCGGGCTGGTGCAGAATCATGGTTCCCTGTGGCAAGATGACGGCCCGCTGGCGGAAGGAAGCAGGCAGGTAGCGGTACTCGGGGCGCTCGGCCTCGGCGGCGTCGAGGCGGCCCACCACCCGGATGGCCGCGTTGCCCACCACCCGGCTTTCCACCTCCGAGGCAGTCTGCTGGGCCCCAATCAGGATGACCCCCAGGCTGCGCCCGCGCTCGGCAATGTCGAGCAAAATGTCCTTGATGGGGCTATCGCCATCACGAGGGGCGTATTTGTTGAGCTCGTCGAGCACCACGAACACCTGACCATGGTACTCGCCCCGCTCCTTGCGGCCAAACACCTCGCGCAAAATGGAGCCCACCACAAACATCTGTCCCTGGGCGGTCAACTGGTGAATGTCCACCACACTGACCTGGGCCTGGTTGCCGAGGGGGTTCGGCGCCCTGCCGGGTTTGTCACCCCGAATCAGGTGCTCCACATTGCCGATGGAAGCCCGCAGGCGCCGTACAAAGGCCTCGAGGGTGCCCCGCGCCTGGCGGGCCGTCCAGCGGGGGTCGCCTTTCGGCTTCTCGTCCTCCTCGGCAGATTCGGGGCCCAGCAGTTTGAACTCGATGTAACGCACCAGCTGGGCAAAGGTCGTTAGTTTGAGCTTGCCCAGGTCGTTGAAACTCACGTCGGCCTCGAGAGCCGAAAGCTCGTCCGACCAGTCCTCTACCAGCAGCGCTGGGCCTTTTTGCCCGCCCTTCTCGTCGCCCACCAGGCGGCGCAGGCGCTCGGTCACCTGATCAATCAGGAAGCCCAGGTTGCTCATGGCCCCACGGTCGGTAAACAGATAAGGCAGCAGCCCCTCCCGGCAAAACTGCACCAGATCCCAGTAGTAGGCCCCGGCATCGGCGCGGTTCACATCGGCCAGGATGTCCCCTGGCGTCTTGCGCGGCGGAGCCAGGAAGGCCACACTCTGGAAGGCGCTGGCAGGCAGCCCCAGCTTTTGGTAGGCGGTTTTGGCCTCGTCGTTGAGGCCGCTGTTGTCTTTGTCGAGGTAGAAGAGGTCTTCGCCCTTCACGTTGAAAATCAGGGCCTTGGTATTGGCCTTTTGCCGGTTGGCGGGCGACTGGAACAGGCTGTGCAGCAGAAAAGTCGCGTAGCTGGTCTTGGCCGCCACCCCCGAGACCCCCGAGATGTTGACGTGCCCCCCTTTAAAACCATTGAGGAACTCGAAGTTGATGTAGGCCACCTCGCCATTCTTGAGGATACCCACCGGGAGCCGCTGGTCTTGCATGCGATCGTAATACAGGGCCATACCCAGGGCCTCCTGCTGGGCCAGAAACACCGGCGAGCCAGGGTCGGGGGGCAGGTACTCCTCGGGGAAGAGCCGGGTCACCTGAACATGGGCGGCGTAGGACAGGCTGACAGGCAACAGATCGCGCCGGGCCAGGAACACGTCGGTGTCGAACTGTGCCCCCTCGTAGAGCTTGATGACCTGGTCTACCATGCCGTAGTAGCGCACGTTGCCGTTCTCGTCGCCTTTTTGTGGGTCGGGGTGGCGAAACTCAACATACACCAGGTCATCGAGGCGCAAATACTGCCCTTCCTCCACGGCTACCCAGAAATCCAGCGCACCGGCTTCGCGGCTGCCCAGTACCATTCCGACCTGTCTCACACAACCTCCTGCCTAAGCAAATAACGCCTGCACGATTCTACGCCGGATCACCTCACCATGGCCCAGATGCCGCCCCAGCCACTGCTCGAGGCCCCCAATGGGAATCAGGTTCTGGGGGGCGCGGGGGTCGCGGGCAGGCGAGGAGGCCAGGGTACAGAAAAGGCTCACCGAGAAGTCGGCCAGCTTACTGGCCTCGGCAGGCTCCGGGGTAGGGGTTTCCACCCGCAAAAGCGCTGCTCCGCCATAAAAAGGCACGCTGGGCTCGAGGGGCAGGCGCACGTACCAGGAAAACACATCCAGCGGGCGGCGCCGGGCATAACCCGGAATCGAGAAAATCGGCGTGCGTTGATGGGGTTGCAAGGTGTGCAGCAAAGCCTGTTCCCCTGGCCCCAGGTAGGTCGCGGCCTGGGTCTTGGTATAGCCCAGGAGCTGCCCCGGCGCTTTGTAGGGCTCTTCCCCCGGAAATATCTGCCCGTCCACAATCACCAGCCCCCCCGCTCGGTGAACAGGCCCGTCAGGGCTCTGTCCCGATAGGGGATCGTCTGTGAGC
>CAZIXH010000152.1:0-4719 GCA_964543055.1 uncultured bacterium | reverse complement strand
CAGGTAGCTGCGCTGCCGCGACCAGGGCCGCCGCCGCCCCGGTGCTGGCCCCAAAATAGGCCTGCTCCAGGGGCCGGGTCAGGGGGTTGAGGGCCAGCCAGTCGCTCGAGGCCACCAGGCGTTCGGCCAGCAAGCCAATATCGAAGCGGTACTGCCGGGTGTAATCGTCCAGTTGCTCCTCTTCGGCGGTCAGCAAATCAAAGAGCAGGGTCGCCAACCCGGCCTGTTGTAGTTCCTGGGCAATGTAGCGGTTGCGGGGGCTGTGCCGGCTACTGCCGCTACCGTGGGCAAAGATAACCATCCCCCTGGCCCCTGGAGGAATCCCCAGGTCACCCTGAAGCGCGGCTTCGGAGTCCAGAGGAATGAGGATGGACTCGGTCTGGATAGGTTGGCTTGCAGGCATAGCACACCTCGTTTCCATAAAACAGCCAGACTTGACCCCTGTTCTCAGTCTGGGGCCCCAAAATTACCGGAGCGTTACCGTTTCGGCAGCGTGCGTTCCGGTCACGGCCCCATCAGGCTCTATACTGATTCCAGGGAACCTGGTACAGGCAAATTATGGCAGGCCGATCCGAAATCAAAAACATGGCGCTGTTCTGCGATTTCGAGAACATTGCCCTGGGGGTGCGGGAGGCCCAGTACCCCCAGTTCAACATTCAAAAAATCCTCGAGCGGCTCCTGCTCAAGGGCAGCATCGTGGTTCGCAAGGCTTACTGCGACTGGGAGCGCTACAAGGAGTTCAAGGCCGCCATGCACGAGGCCGGCTTTGAGCTCATCGAGATTCCCCATACCCGCCTCTCAGGCAAAAACTCCGCCGACATCAGGCTGGTGGTGGATGCCCTCGACCTCTGCTACACCAAGTCCCATGTGGACACCTTTGTGGTGATTAGCGGCGACTCCGACTTCTCGCCCCTGGTGTCCAAACTGCGCGAAAACAACCGGCTGGTAATTGGGGTGGGCGTGAAAAAGTCCACCTCGGACTTGCTAACCGCCGCCTGCGACGAGTTCATCTTCTACGACGACCTGGTGCAGGAAGAGGTCGCGCAAAAGCGGGCTGCCAAGCCCGGTAAAACGGCACCCAAAGCCAAGACCCCCAGCCAGAAGCCCGAAGACAAGCAGCAGGAGGCCCTCGAGCTGGTTCTCGAGACCCTCCTGGCCCTGCAAGCCGAGCGCGGCGGGGAGGAACGCATCCTGAGTTCCCTGGTCAAGCAAACCCTCAAGCGCCGCAAGCCAGGCTTCAACGAAGCCTCCTATGGCTTCCGCTCGTTTAGCGCACTCCTGGAGGAAGCCCAGCGCCGGGGGCTGGTGCGCTTAGAGCGCGACGAGCGCTCGGGGGGCTATATTGTGCATCCTCGAGGGGAATAAAGTTTGGTAACCACGCAATCGGCATAGCCGAATGAAACCAGCACATCAATCACCGCGTTCAACCTGCCCTATCTCGGAATATTGCACCTTTGACCGCACAGCCAGCAAACAAACCCTGGCGTGGTGATCAGTCAGGGGCTGCGCTCACCATAGAGCCCCCACTTGGCCTGGAAACTAGCCCTGTCCAGGGCGAAGTAGTCACGGTTCTTTTCGATATAGCCCTGCCACTGGGGCGGCACATCCTGCTCGATAAAAATGGCCGCTACCGGACAGGCCGGTACACATGCACCACAGTCTATACACTCATCGGGGTTGATGAAGAGCATCACCTCGCCCTGGTCTTCCTCGAGCTTGGGGTGGATGCAATCCACCGGGCATACCGCAACACAGTCGCGGTGTTTGGCCCCCACACACGGTTCACAGATCACATGTGCCATACCATCACCTCACCCCTCTTTACAGCGGCCTCCCCTTCAGGTAGCTCCAGCTCAAAGCACCTCTAACCCAGCAGAACACGCCCCTTCTACGGCCCCACGCTAAAATCCAACGATTACGAGGACATTACCAGAGCCCATCTGCTACACCGAACAGGTAATGTCCCTGTACCCGGTTCACAACCCCTGGCTGTACCAACCTGTATGCAATCACTCGAAGCAGCGCATAATAAAAACCATGCTCCGCGACCTTCGCAGCGACTACACCTATGGCACCCTCAGCGAGCAGGACGCCGACCCCAGCCCCTTTCGGCAGCTCGAGCGCTGGCTTTCGGAGGCCCTCGAGACCCATCTCTACGAACCCCACGGCATGACCCTGTCCACGGTGGGCGAGAATGGGCGGCCCAGCAGTCGGGTGGTGCTGCTACGGGGGTTGGACGAGCGGGGGTTGGTCTTCTTCAGCAACTACCAAAGCCGCAAAGGCCGTGAGCTGGCCTCGAACCCCTGGGCCTGCATCAACTTCTGGTGGCCCCCCTTGGAGCGCCAGGTGCGCATCGAGGGGCGGGTCGAGAAAGCCGAGCCCGAACTGTCCGACGAATACTTTGCCAGCCGCCCCTACGAGAGCCAGATTGGGTCGGCGGCCAGCCCCCAGAGCGAGGTGATTGCCAGTCGGGAGGTTCTGGAAGAGCGCATGGCCGAGCTGCGGGCCCGCTACCCCGAAACCGTGCCCCGGCCAGCCCACTGGGGCGGGTTTCGCCTGAGGCCGGACACCTTCGAGTTCTGGCAGGGCCGTCCCAACCGCCTGCATGACCGGCTGGTCTACCGCCTCCAGCCAGACGGGGGGTGGAGCATTGAACGGCTGGCCCCTTGAGCCGTAAGATTGTAGTGCTTTTTACAATGATGGAGCTATCCGGTACTGGAAGCCCTTTGCCCTGGACAGAACAATGGCCGCCGGGATAGCCAGCCACACAAGAAAAGGCCCTCGTTATGTAATAGTAGTAATAGTAGGTTCATAAATAGTCTATTGATTAACTTTGCAAGCTCTCATCTCACCATTTGATTTACACGTTCTGGATAGGATTAAGTCCGGATGCCAGACACGGAAAAGGCCACGCTTTACTACCAGAACAAAACCATCCGCTATACCATCCGCCGCAGTACCCGCCGCCGGACGGTGGGCATCACCATTGATGTTCAGGGAGTGCAGGTTGCCGCACCCCGCCGAATGCCCCTGGAACAAGTGATTGCGCTGGTAAACACCAAAGCCCGCTGGATTGCGGAAAAATACACCGAATTCAAGAGCCGTTCAGGGCCGCGCAAGCGATTTGTGAGTGGGGAGGAGTTTTTGTATTTGGGCCGCCGGGTCAGCCTGCAAATCCAGTCCGAGCGTGCCGACCCTCGCCCCAGCCGGGGGCGTCATAAGCCCGGTTCCTCGATGCAGCCCGAGTTGTTTGATTTTAACTTTGCACCCATCAGAACCCGGCCCAAAGCAGCAGTAGCCCTCAAGGGCAATGTTTTGCATGTGCAGGCCAATGCTTCCTCGGTGCAGAGCAAAGAGGTGCGGGAGATGCTCGAGGACTGGTACAAAGCTCGAGCAAGAGAAGTAATTGTGCGCCGGGTGCAACACTACGCCGACCAACTGGGCTGGCGCATGCCCACCGTGCTGATCCGTAATCAGAAAAAGCGCTGGGGAAGCTGCAACGCCAAAGGCGAGCTGCGTTTCAACTGGCGGCTGGTGATGCTGCCCCTGCGGGTGCTGGATTATGTGGTTGTACACGAGATGGCCCACCTCAAGGTGCTCAATCACAGCCCGCGTTTCTGGGCTTTGGTCGAACAGATCATGCCCGACTACAAAGCCCGCCATCAGGCCCTGCACGAGCTGGGCTTGAGCCTGTACTGGTAGGGGTTTCAGCTTTGTTTGCAAAGCACTAAGAGCCTCCCGCCTATGTTTTGGCTACTGGGATGATCGAAAATCATTCGGGTATTGCGCCCGGAGCATGATTTACTTGCCTAGCCTGGATGTATCCGATGTATCTCCAGACCTTATAAAGGCGCAACTTAGATAGCGTTCAGGATCTGGGTTCTTGCTTTTTCCTGCTCGAGGCTTATCCTTTCTGAGTCCCAACCCAACTCCGTGCCCATCAGCTCGGCAACGCGCGGGGTGGCGGCCAGGGCCGCCAGCGTGTCCAGGAAGGCCAACCGGGTTCGGCGGGCCAGCACATCCAGGGGGGTGTAAGCCATCTCGTGGCGGGCTGCATAAATCACTTCGGCCTCAATGACCGGCCACTCCACCGCCAGCCGCGCCTGGTAGCCTTCCGCCGCAATCTGGGCCACTGCCTGAGCGCGGGCGCCATAGGCGTGGTGAAGGTGCTCCGCCACATCGGGGGGAAAGCCTAGTTGCTCGAGTTTTTTCGCTCCCTCAGGCTCAAAACCCTGCCCACCCAAGAGCGGGATTTGCTCGGTGCGGGAGGGGCCAGCTTGCAGTCCAAACTGCCGGATGGCATAGTTCACCAGATCCAGGGCCATTTTGCGGTAGGTGGTCCACTTGCCCCCCGTCAGGGTGAGTAGGCCCGAAGCGCTTTTCTGAATCAGGTGGTCGCGGGCCAGCCGGGCGGTGTCGGCCTCAGGGCGCGAAACCAGCGGGCGCAGACCCGACCAGCTCGCCCGCACCGACGCCCGGGGAATCTCCCCCAGGTAGGGTTTTACCTGTCTGAGCACATAGCCAATCTCCTCTTCCGTCACCCTGGGATGATCCACAACGGGTGCCGGGTCGTCGGTTGTACCCACCAGGGTTCCGCCTAGCCAGGGCAGTACAAACACCACCCGCCCGTCCTCGGTTTTGGGAATCAACAAACCCGTATCGGGAGGGCTGTATTTCCTGTCCAGCACAATGTGTATACCCTGTCCCTTATACCCATCT
>CAZIXH010000151.1:0-4873 GCA_964543055.1 uncultured bacterium | reverse complement strand
GTTGACCAGGGTGGTGCGGCTAAGGCCTACTTGCTGACCGATCTCCCGATCCTTCAGACCCTGATGGGCCAGCAGCAGGGCCTGGGCCCGTTTGTAGACCCGTACCTCCACGGTACCCTTCTTGCACAGGTGCAGCAGGCTACTGCGTTCTTTCCTTTGCAACCGCACTGGGTAGAGTTGATTTTGCATGTTATCAGTGTACAGGCATCTATACGACTGTGTACTGAGTGCACCTTTGGATAAGTTGCTACACCCTGCCCCACAGCGTCATGGGGTAACTCTGTCGGCACTGTTATTGCTGTCGCTCATTCACACTGTGGAAGCCTGCAACAACTTTTCCGACAGAGCACTGAGGGCGAAGTCGCCCTCACCTGGGCAAACCAGGCGTATGATGGGCCAGCTACAGTTTATGAGCCTCCAGATTTCCGACCTCGAGCGCTGCTACTGGTGTGCGGGGTTGTTCTTGCAGTTCGTGGCCGAGTCGGACGATACCGATGGTAGCTATACCCTTATTGATAGCGTGATTCACAAGGGAACCGAACCCCCGCCGCATCTGCACACCTATGAAGATGAGGAGCTTTTTTTGCTCGAGGGTCAACTGTGCTATCGCTATGGTGCTGGCGAGGGTGGCAGGGTGGAAGGGGTGCTCAACCCCGGCGGGTTTGTGCGGATGCCCCGTGGGCAGGAACATTATTTTGAATGCCTGACCCCCCAGGTGCGGCTGTTGGTGCGGCTTTCGCCGGGGGGTTTGGAGCAGGCCTTCAAGGCGTTCGGGGTGGCGGCCACTGCGTCGCTGCTGCCCCCGCCCCGCGAGGCGATTCCCGGCTTTGAGACCATTGCCCACATCTTTGCCGAGCGCGGGGTGTATTTCGTGCTGCCGCAGCCACAAGAGTAAAGACTTGATTGGGTACAACGCCCGCCCATGTTGAGGGGTGGATATTTTTTGGTCTGTGAAGTGAGCAAACAATCGGCGTAGCTTATCCCCGCTTCGGGGGTGGACGGGTTTTTTTATGCCCTTGTCACACCTCGAGGGCTACAACAGGGTCAGACCCCAACAAGACCAGGGGGGTCTTACCAAGGGGAGCAGGTATGAAAAACATCAAGCTATTGCTAGCAGGAGCAGTACTGGCCCTCGGAGCATTGGGAGCAGGGTGGTCTATGACCGCTGCTATCGCCTCCGATCACGATGACGGCGAGAATGATATGAAGGCGCGGGCGCTCAATATCACCGACCTCTACGTGTTCCGCGAGCAAGACCAGAGACCCGGCGCACCGGCGGGGAACCTTGTTTTCATCATGAACACCAACCCCCGCTCACTGGCCCGGCAGCAGTACTACTTCTCGAGCGGGGCCCGCTACGAGGTCAAGTTCAGCCGGGTGCAGGACAAGGATGCAATGGCCACCGGCGAGGCCGACGGCTTCTTCCGCTTCGAGTTTGGCCCACCAGACCGCAACGGTCGCCAAGCCATCACCATCACCGCCAGTCGGGCCGGACTGACCCGTGTGGTTCGTACCACCACCACCAACCAGCCCATTGTGACCACCCCGCTGAGCGGTGCGGCCCGCCCCACTCTCAACGAAGTGCGCCTCGACAACGGCTCTATCTCGGTGTTTGCGGGTTTGCGCGAAGACCCCTTCTTTTTTGACGTGGAGCAGTTCTTCCGGGTGCGTGCGGGTCTGGCGGGCCTTGGCCCCAACGTGGGCTTCCGCAATCCCGGCTACGACTTCACCGCAGGCTACAACGTGAACACCATTGCGGTGCGGGCTCCGCTCGAGTGGATTCAGTCGGGCTCCATCGCCACTACCTTTGACTTCTGGACGACCATCTCGGTGCCCAACCCCGCCAAGCCCGGCGAGTGGATGCAGATCGAGCGCCTGGCCCGCCCCGCTGTCAACGAAGGCTTGCTCTTGACCAATGACTACCTCAACACCCTCAACGCCGTCGGCCCCGACTTTGAAGCCGCCGTGCTGAAGGGCGACAAGGCTGCCGGCGAAGCCGCCGCCCCCATCATTGCCGAAGTTTCCACTGTACTCAAACTCCTGGGTAACGACCAGAACCGCATCAATGCCCTGCTGGGGGCTTTCCTGCCCGACGTGATGCGTATTGACGTGACTGGGCCTTCAGGCTACGCCAATGCCCTCAACAAGCTGGGCAGCCCCATCCGGGGTCGCTTGATCAAGGACGACGTTATTGACATCACCCTGCAAGTGCTCTCCAACGGCGCAGTAAGGAGCGACAACGTCTCCTACGACGGCCCCAACGCCGGTGGAACCCGCCACAAGCCCCTGCTGACCGACTTCCCCTTCCTGCCCGAGCCCAACTGAACGGCAGGTGGTGCCTGGCTTGTGGCTGGTGGTTTTCCACTGGCTACAGGTCACAAGCCACCAGCTCAAGGAGATTTCAATGACTGCCCCCCAACCTCGATTCTTTCTGGCCCTGATTACGGGTGTGACCGCGTTGCTGGCGCTCGGGGTTTTGGGGGTTCTGCAAAGGAACCCGTACCCGGCTGGGTTGTACAGCTATAGATATCCCCAGGTGTTGCAGGTTCGACAGCAGACCCGCACCTCGGCTTATCAACAAGAGATCGCTTTTTATCGGGAGCGCCTTGGCCGCAACCCCGAGAGCGGGTTGGATCTGGCGGCCCTTGCCGCCGCATATATGAAGAGGGCCAGGGTGACGGGCCAGGGTGCTTCGTACCTGCTGGCCGAGCAGGCTGCGGTTCGTTCGCTGGGGGTGCTGCCCTTTTTCAACAACGGGGCCAGGCTAACCCTGGCCGAAGCCCTGCAAGCGCGGCACGATTTTGACGGTGCGCTCAAGCTGATTGACGAAGTCCTGAAAGCCGAGCTGCGCAACAGCAGCGCCCTCTCGCTCCGGGCCAGCATTCGCCTGGCTTTGGGCCAGCCGCAAATGGCCTTGCGAGACGTGGCCCCACTGGTCGAACTTTTGCCCAACACCACCAACCTGACCCTGCGGGCTTTAGTGCAGGAAGCCCTGGGCAAGGATGAGGCGGCTGTCGCAGATTTCACGGCGGCCACCCAGTTTGAGCAGCCTGACGACTTTTTCGGCTCGGCGCGGGTGCGTACCTTATTGGGTCGGTATCATATGCGGCGAGGTAGGTTAGAGCTGGCTCGAGGGTTGTTCCAGGAAGCCCTGCGAATTGCACCCAACTACCCGCAGGCCACCCTGCTGCTGGCCGACCTCGAGTCGCGCCTCGGTAACTACCGTGTTGCCGAGGAACTGTATCAACAAATCCTGGGTTTACACGGTGCCGAGAGCAATTCGGCGGCTGGCTCGGGGACGGTCTACGACCACTCGGCCATGCGGGGCCTGGCCCGCTTGAAACGTGTAGAGGGCAGTGTGGATGAGGTCGCTGCCTGGAACAGCACCGAGGCCCTGTTGCGCCTCGAGATCGAGAACGGAGCCTACGGACACCGGCGTGAGCTGGCCCGGATGCTGCTGGAGCGGGGCCGTCCGCAAGACCTGCCGGAAGCCCTCGAGCAAGCCCAACTCGAAGCCCGCACCCGCCAAGACTGGGAGACCCTTTCCACCCTGGCCTGGGCACAGATGCAAAGTGGGCAGTTGCCAGCCGCACAGCACAGCATTCAGGCGGCCTTGAAGGTGGGCTTTCGGGAAGCCGAGTTGCTCTATCGGGCGGGACAAATCGAACAAAAACTGGGCCATCAACCCCAAGCCGAGCGGTACTTTGCGCAGGCTCAGCAGGTGGATCCAAGGTTTGACCGCAAGACCCGCCGCTGGTTGGGCCTGGGGGAGTAAGCCATGAAAACGATGCGCTGGATGCTGTTGACCCTGATGGTTGGTCTGCTGCCCGCCTACGCCCACTGGGCCGACCTGGCGGTGGCGGAAGTGAGTGTGGGCGAGCGTGAGGCCCAGATGACCCTGACCTTTCCCACCGGCTTGATGGCCTTCGCCGATGACGACAAAAACGGCAACCTCTCGGTAGCAGAGGTCGCCAGGCACCGGGCCGAGCTACAGGCTAGGTTCGCCGAGAGTATCTCCCTGATCTCGGGTGGCGAAGCCGGTGCGCTGACCGTTAAAGCTACCCAGATGCAAGTTGCCGAGAGCGCACGCATCACCCCCAACACCCACAGTACCGTGGTGCTCAAAACCGCCTGGGGAGAACCGATTGGCGCGTTCAAAATCAGGTACGACCTCTTCGTGCCTGGGGTTTCCTCTGCCAGCGCCGTCACTACGGTTGTGCGCAGGGGTAAGGTGCAAAATGTGGTCTTTACCCCCGAGAAAACCCAGTATTTACAGGATTCCAACGGACGCGACTTCGACTTTTTTAGTTTCTTTATTCTGGGGATGCAGCACATCCTCGAGGGCTTGGATCACCTGTTGTTTTTGCTGGCCTTGCTGATGCTGGGCGGCGGCTTTGGCTATTTGCTCAAGGTGATCACCGCCTTCACGGTAGCCCACTCCATCACCCTGTTCCTCACCGCAGCGGGGGTGATCAACCTGCCGGGTCAGATCATCGAGAACGGCATTGCCCTCTCGATTGCCTGGGTGGCGGCAGAGAACCTGTTCAGACGCGATGCGCACAACCTCCAGCGCTCCCGCTGGATCGTTACCTTCTTTTTCGGCTTGCTGCACGGGATGGGGTTTGCAGGAATTTTGCAGGATATTGGCCTACCCAAAGACAACCTGCTGGGCTCGGTGCTGGGGTTCAATCTGGGTGTGGAGGCAGGCCAGCTGGTGTTTGTGATTCCGGTTTTCTTACTGTCTGACTTTGGGAGGGTAAAAGCCCTCGCCTTCAGGCGACAGCTTCAGCGGTGAGAGGGCGGCAGGTAAGCTGGGGCATGGGATACCGGCATGGGTCGCATACGGTGTTCGAGATACACCTGCATATAGTCT